>CAIOLR010000343.1 GCA_903859135.1 uncultured bacterium
TGAATGTCAATAAGTTGCTAATTTAACAAGACACCCTACAGCAAGGTGCATTTATGCGACTACTCCCCAGTAGATTTGTGTTCTAAATTCAAAATATTGAACAACTCGGTAAAGGAGTATATGTGTTGCTTAGCCTCCGTACCTTTTTGAATACCTGGTCTTAAAATTTGTATCGTGTGCATACCTAAATTATTTCCAGCAGCTATTTCAGATGACATGTTATCGCCCACAACCATTACTTGCTCAGCATCACATCCGAGGTTTGATAAAATTTCTTTAAAAATACCCTCTTTGCCAACTCGTGGTTGCGCATTTTCATCATCGATGTAAACCTTATCAAACCAATGTGCAATTCCTAGGCTTTCAATTTTCTTGTTTTGGAAGCTGGTATTTCCGGAGGTTACTAGAAAAGATTTTAGTGGTATGTTTTCAATAACAGTATAGTCCTCATAAGCGACTAGCTGCTCCTCAAACACTGCTGATTCAAGCACTTGTTTTACTGCTAAAATCATCTCATCCGATAAAGAATATTTTTTTGCAACATCAACAAAAGTCGTTGTAAACATATCCACTTTTATTTTCTCAAGTTCTAATTCTGAATAACTATTATTCTCTGCTGAAAAAATAGCGCTAATTGCTTGAAGGAAAAGAGGTTCACAAAACTTCTTTGCTGGATAGATCGTGTTATCTAAATCGTAAACGATGGCTTCAATTGGCTTCATTGTTTGTGTATTTGTTTTTCTGTAAAGTATTTAAGGATATAAAAACTACAAATCAAACAAATGTTTTTCGGCATGATAGGATGACCTCACCAAGGGACCGCTTTCCACATATTTGAATCCCATCTGTAAACCAATCTCTTTGTACTTCGCAAACTGTTCGGGGGTGATCCAATCTAGTACGGGATGATGATTTCGGGTGGGTTGTAGGTATTGACCCAACGTAAGAATATGAACGCCTACTTTTAACAAATCAGTCATCGCTTCCAAAACATCTTCTTCTGTTTCGCCCAAGCCCAACATAATGCCCGATTTAGTACGTAACCCTGCAGCAGATATTAACCTCAAGCATTCCAAACTACGATCGTATTTGGCTTGAATACGGACCTCGCGCGTTAAACGACGAACAGTTTCTAAATTATGGGATACCACCTCTGGCCGTACTGCCAAAACGCGATCTAAATTAGCCCATATTCCCTTAAAATCTGGAAGGAGTGTTTCTAATGTCGTATGTGGACTTTCGCGACGAATGGCATTAATTGTTTCGGCCCAAATGATGGAACCCCCATCTTTTAAATCATCCCGGTCTACAGAGGTAATCACACCATGTTTTACCCGCATCAACTTAATAGAGCTAGCCACACGATTTGGCTCATCTAGGTCCACAGCCAATGGTTTGCCTGTAGCTACCGCACAAAATGAGCAAGAACGTGTACAAATATTCCCCAATATCATAAAGGTAGCAGTACCTGCCCCCCAACACTCACCCATATTGGGGCAATTTCCACTTTCGCAAATCGTGTGCAATTTGTGTGTGTCTACCAAACTACGCACCTCGGCATACTCTTTCCCAAAAGGAAGCTTTACACGAAGCCAATTGGGTTTGCGCTGCATTTGATTTACAGAAATTACTGGCAAATCGATCATACAACAAAAATAACCATTTTATTAGGATTTGCGCTTAGTCTTCCAATCTGTAACCAATCTGATTAAGCCTATTTACCAATTTTGATTAGTTCAATATCAAAGACTAGCACGCTATACGGAGGAATATCCTGACCTGCACCACGTTCACCATATGCTAATTGGTAGGGAATCACAAAATGATATTTAGAACCAACGGGCATCAATTGGACTCCTTCTGTCCATCCAGGAATTACTCCGCCTAGCGAGAATGTTGCTGGTTCTTTTCGATCGTAGGAACTATCAAATTGCTTTCCATTGATCAATGTCCCCTTGTAATGAACTGTTACTTGATCCGAGGCTTTGGGCTTGTCGCCAGTTCCTGCTTGGATAACCTCGTATTGCAAACCACTTGGGAGCGTAGTCACTCCTGATTTTTTTTTGTTTTCTTCTAAAAAATTTTCGCCTTCCGCTAACACTGGGGCATATTTCTCTTTATTGGCATTGGCCAATGCTGATACAATTATTTTCTGGCATTCTTCCTTAGTAAGCAAACTATCAGCCCCACGAAAGCCATCCGCCATTGCTTTTGCAACCAAATCATAGTTTAGGCTTTTAAATCCTCGTGCTTTTAAATCCTGGCTAATATTAAAGCCAAATGCATAACTCACAGAATCTAGCTGCGATTTAAGCATTACGGGCGGTATTTTTATTTCTGATTTTTTTCCTGATCCTTTCTTATTTACCTGCGACATCGCCGACAGGCTAAGCAAGCTAAACACAGCTATAAGTATTATTTTTCTGTTCATTTGTCCATTTTTTTGGGACGCAATATAGAAATAAATACGAGTAGTTCAGAACTAGACCACTGCATAAAAAACTAGCTAACGCCGAGGAAAAGACATCACCAGATTCAAGTAAAGCAAATAAAAGAACATGTAAAAAATTAAATTTCTACGCTCCTAGAAAATAGTTTATTCTCATCTTTGGACTCATAAACTATATCGACAACGTTAAAAATATACAGATATAAAAATCTGGGGTTTATTTGTTAAGATTGTTCTTGCGTAATTTGATTTGGAACAAAAATTGCCTTCCCTAAAATAATGAAGGGTATTTACAATAAGATGGATTTAAAATTGACTAAAGAAATGTTCAAAAAAATACTTTTAGGATTATTTATTACCTCAGCCTTTGCATGCCAGGTAGATCCACGTATATCAATCAATGTACCTGGCTCCCCCAATCTAAAGCCTGACGTACAGCAAGGTATTGTAGCCAAAAATATAGTAGCCCTCTTGGAAGATCATCATTACAGAAAAGTAGTAGTAAGCGACTCCCTATCTTCCGAAATATTTGATAGTTATTTGAAGAAGCTAGATCCAGGCAGAAATTATTTTCTAAAGAGTGATATCGATGATTTTGAAAAATACCGGTTTTTTTTCGATGATGATCTTCGTAAGGGAGATTTGAGCGTCCCATGTTATATGTTCAACGTATATCTAAAGCGATACAACGAAAGTGTTCGTTTCGCACTATCGCAAGTCAACAATAAATTCGATTTTAGCACGAATGAAGTATTGGTTTATAATCGCGAAAAAATGCCTTGGTTGGCATCTAAAGCTGAATCTGATGACCTGTGGACCAAACGCGTAAAGTATGATCTCTTAAATTTAAGAATAGCAAGAACCGATGAAGCAAAAAACATTGATTCTGTAAAAAATAGTTCCAAAGACTCGAAAGTGCCCGAAAATAGTGACGCAAAAAACAGCGAGACTATCAAAAAACGGTATGAAAATTTGCTCACACAAACTGCCAAAACAAACAATCAAGATATTTTCCAAATTTTAATGAGTGCCTTTACCGAATCGATTGATCCACACACCAACTATTTTGTGCCCGCTAGAGCTCAAGACTTTAACGAAAGTCTTGCTCGAACTTTTGAAGGAATTGGGGCACGACTACAGCTGGAAAATGAGGTGGTGAAAGTAATCGAAATTATACCTGGTGGACCCGCATTCAAAGCCAATAATTTACATCCAAACGATCGAATTATTGGTGTGGCACAAGGCAAGGATGGAGAATTTATTGACGTCATTGGCTGGCGAATAGATGCGACTGTTTCGAAGATTAAGGGACCCAAAGGAACCGTCGTTCGCTTAAAAATCATTCCCGCTGGTAAAGAGCTATCCTCGGCTCCACAGATTATTGAAATAACCCGTGATAAGATTGTTTTAGAAGAGCAGTCTGCAAAAAAAACAATCAAAACCATCACCGAGGCTGGGAAAAAATACAAGATTGGCATTATTCAGCTACCTGCTTTTTATGCCGACTGGGCCGCCTACCAAGCTGGCGACCCTAATTACAAAAGCACCACCCGCGATGTTCATTTATTACTTGACACTTTAAAAAATAACAAAGTAGATGCTGTGATTATTGATCTGAGAAGCAATGGAGGCGGCTCTTTGCAGGAAGCGGTTAGCTTAACTGGCTTATTTATAAAATCTGGACCCGTGGTACAGGTAAGAGATGTTCGAAATAATGTTGAAGTCGAGTCGGATCGAAACAGTACCACTGAATGGAATGGACCATTGGGAATCATCGTTGACCGGTTTAGTGCTTCGGCATCCGAAATATTTGCGGGAGCAATTCAAGATTATGGTAGAGGCGTCATCATGGGTACACAAACCTATGGCAAGGGAACTGTACAGCAAAAAATAGATGTTTTTAAACTGATTGGGCCTGTAGAAAAATTAAGAATAGCAGAGGGAGACAAGAATGAGCATGTTACCATTTCCGCAAACGCTCCTCAATTCGGGCAAATAAATCTCACGATCAGTAAATTTTATCGCATTAGTGGAAGCAGTACGCAACATAAAGGAGTGATGCCCGATATATCCTTCCCCATGGTATATCCTGCCGATAAATATGGCGAGAGTGCACAGAAATCGGCCCTGCCATGGGATACGATCGACCCATGTAAATACACCCCATTTGCTGATTTATCTACGATAAAAAAACAGTTGGTAACATCCCATGATAGACGAATGCATAACTCATCTGAGTTTAAAAATCTACTAGATGATATTGCACAAATTAAAAAAAGTGACACCGAGAATTCGATATCACTTAACGAGGTCCAACTTAAGAAAGAACGAGACGAGCAAGAAGTGAAAACACTCGCCAGAACCAATCAACGTCGTGTGGCGCGTGGCTTGCCCCCTTTAAAGAAAGGTGAGACCGATACCAAAAACAAAGATGATTTTGATTTTACTCAGGATGAGTGTATGCGAGTAATGGCTAATTTTATCCAATTCCAGAAATAAAGCGCTGGCATCATTACCTAAATTTTCACAAAAAACGCCACTATGATAATCTAGTGGCGTTTTTTATTATTTTCCAGTAGCCTCGACGGGGGTATTACATATCATACAACTCACTCATTATAAATAATTTGAAATATACAGGTGAAACAAATATGATATTTCACCCTTAAAGCTCATTATCTCTCATAGGGGGGAATATTCGCATTTCACAATATATTGAATAATCCCACACCCTTCTTTTGCTTGTCTAGCCTGTCTAATGTGTCTATATATATAAACTATATTATACTATTCTATATATCAATACCTTAAAAAATAAATATCACTGCTTTTACTAGACACGACTAGACACCATTAGACACGTTAGTCGTGATAAAGCAGCCATCACACGAGATTGAACCCCATCTCATCAGCTAAAACCTGAACATGCATTATAAATTGACCTAACTTATCTGATACTTCTGGAGGATATTGAACAGCAAACTTTACTTCTAATGCTTTCTCGTCAATCTTTGTTTTTTTTAAGTCTTTCACACTTTCTAATGTTTGCCTTTGCTCAGTAGGCTCAGAGGTTTCTGGTTTGTAAAGTTCATAAAAATCGTAATCAAGTTTCTTATGCAAAGCCACCAGTTGGCTTAGCCAGATATCATCTTTTTTGAAAAGCTTATACACGTTTCGTTCAGTTATATGAAGCGTTTCAGCAAGTTCTGCTACCGATACATTTCTTTTATGTCTTAAGCTGTCTATTCTGGCACCTATTTGTGTTTTCATAACATCTGTTATTTAAAATTTAAATTATTTAATATCAATTGTTTATGTAAATGTTGAAACTTAATTTGTGTCAACTATTGACAGTGTTGTCTTTTTTCGACATCTTTGTCATCACAAGACAGTCACAAATATAGCACACATTTTTTTTGATCTAGTCACACAAATGAGTCAACGGAAAAGAACACTTGAAAAAATAGAGCTCAACAAGATTCGCCAATGTATGCCACGAGGTTGGCAGAAAAGAGTAGCAAGAGACGCTGGGAAAAGCATTTCAACCGTAAACAAAGTGATGCTCAGGTTACGTAATAATGGCTATGTAGTTACAAAAGCCATTGATTTATGTGGACTTCCAGAAAATGAAAAAGAAATTCTAAAATCTAAACTCCTATTTATCTATGAACTTAATTGATCAAAACCAAAAATTACCCGCTGGCTTAGTTGATAAGGGTGTCGAGTTTTTTGTCTATCAAAATGAGATACGGTGTCTTCACAACGGCGAAACATTCACATTTGAAAATATCCCTCA
>CAIOLR010000344.1 GCA_903859135.1 uncultured bacterium
GATGGATCATTTTTTGATAAAATTTGACTACAAAGACTGAAAAACAAACTGCTTTTAAAGCATTTAAAAGCAGTTTATGAAAATCTAAATTCATGCTTTTTTATCCCTAAAAAGGGGTATCATACATTTAGATACACTACCAACAATTAAAACACATGATATACCATACTTTTTCAGAAAACACATTACGCAATTTTAGTCGATCCATTTTTATCAAAATGGGCTGCCCAATCGAAGATGCCGATTTAGCCACCGATGTACTGATCAAATCCGATTTGCGGGGAATTGACTCGCATGGACTAGCACGTCTGAGCGGCTATGTGCGTTTATGGGAAAAAGGCCGCATCAATTCGACACCCCATATTCAGATTGTACACGAAACACCGACCACCGCCACTGTAGATGGCGATGCTGGATTAGGCTTGGTGGTTGCCCCATTTGCGATGAAGGTGGCTATTGAAAAAGCTAAGATTTATGGTTCTGGATGGGTATCTGTCCGAAACTCGAACCATTTTGGAATAGCTGGATATCATACCTTAATGGCGGTTGAAAACAATATGATTGGCTTTGCCATGACCAATGCAAGTCCACTTGTTGCGCCCACCTTTGCCAATGAACGCCTACTGGGGACCAACCCCATGTGTTATGCGTTCCCTGCGGGCAAATACCCCCCTATGGTGGTAGACATGGCCACCTCTGCCGCTGCCAATGGAAAACTAGAAGTAGCCCAACGAACAGGTAAATCGGTCCCCCATGGCTGGATACAAGATGCTGCAGGAAAATCATCTACTGACCCACATGAATTAAAAAAGGGGGGAGCATTACTTCCTTTAGGCAGCGATAAAGATCACGGTAGCCATAAAGGGTTTGGGTTATCAGCAACGGTTGATATTCTATCAGGCTTACTTTCTGGAGCGAATTATGGGCCTTGGGTTCCGCCGTTTGTTTCTTTTTTAGATCCTCCCAAAGATCCTGTTGGAAAGGGCATAGGCCATTTTTTAGGGGCCATGCGGGTCGATGGATTTCGGCCAGTAGACGAGTTTAAGCACCATATGGATCAGTGGATTGAGCGTTTTAAATCAGCCAAAACCATTTCAGAAGAACAAAAGGTAATCATCCCGGGTGAGCCCGAATCCCAAGAAGAAAAAAAACGACAAATTCATGGCATCCCACTCATTGATGCCGTTGTAACCGACCTGAATGAACTCGCTCAAAAACTAGGTTTAAAGACGTTATAAAACGAATTTATTTCGAATATTCTATCTTAGGCATTTAGTAAACATGAAGCGGATACCGAGCAAATACATCAAAATAGCAGGATTTGTAGTTATCAGTGCAATCACCCTGCTATGCGTAATCATTTTAGTGGCCTATAGCCAGCGTGAGACACTCTTTAAAATGGCCATTGAGCATGTGACTCAAAAAGCTAAAAAAGAATACGGCCTGAACATCCAAATAAAAAAATCCACATTCTCAGGATTACGCTTTATTGATTTTGAAGATATTTCTGTGGTTCCCGACCACCGTGATAGTCTTGCAAGCATCCGTCGATTTAGAGTAGGGATCAAGCTTTTTCCACTACTACTAGGAGATGTTAAGCTATCGCATATTGCCTTCGAAAATGGAAAAATAAATCTGGTTCGAAAAGATAGCATTGCCAATTATGATTTTCTATTTCGTAAGAAGGGAAGTAATCAATCGAGCGAGATGAACCTATCGAAACTTGCAAACGATCTGCTGAATCGGGTTCTTTATAAAATCCCAGATGATATGGAGATCAAGAATGTGGAGATCAAATTCAAAGATGACAGCGGAATTGTCAGCCTGTATACCACCACTGCTACCATTACCAACAATGAACTAAAATCAAGTATCAACGTAAATGGGGGACAGGCTGTATGGCACGTCTCAGGATTGGTTTATCCAGAGAAAAAACAATTAGATTTAGTCCTGTTTGCCGATGGAAAAAAGGTTGAGCTACCCTACATTGAACAAAAATTTGGATTAAAACTTAATTTCGATACGGTTCGCACCCAGATGAGAAGGGTAGAACGTGATGGAGATGATTTGAAAATATCGGGGTCTTGGGCTATTCGGAATTTATTGATCAATCACCCCCGAATAGCAGGAAACGATATTATGATCGAAAATGGATCCATGGATGCAGACATGCGTATCGAAAAAAATGCGATCGCTTTGGATAACTCATCCGTCATCCATCTCAAAAATATAACAGCAAACCCTTTTATCCGATACACGCTTTATCCTCAAAAAATTTACGAGCTCCAATTACATACGACCAAGATGGATGCACAGCAACTATTCGATGCATTTCCTCAAGGGATGTTCGAATCGTTAGAAGGCACTCAAGTATCAGGACAATTACAGTACAGTTTAAATTTATACTTGGATAGCAAACAGCCCGATCGTGTACGATTTGAGTCTAGCTTACATAAAACCAATTTCAGAGTCTTAAACTGGGGAAAAATGAATCTTCAAAAAATGAACGCCCCATTCGTTTACACGCCTTACGAACATGGCAAGCCCATGCGAAGTATCATAATCGGTCCTCAGAATGCAAATTTCACTCCGATTGATGACATCTCGCCCAATCTAAAAAATGCACTCCTGACAGCCGAAGACCCCTCTTTTTTCAGCCACAGCGGATTTGAAGAGGAAACTATTCGCAAATCCATAGCCACTAATTTTCAAAAAAAGGCTTTCAAACGAGGTGGGAGTACCATCTCCATGCAGCTGGTCAAGAATGTGTATCTGAGCAGGCAAAAAACATTGGCACGAAAAATAGAGGAAATGCTCCTCGTCTGGATGATCGAAAATGGACGCCTATGCAGCAAACAACGCATGTTTGAAGTATATCTCAATTTGATTGAATGGGGTGCTAACGTCTATGGAATTGGAGAAGCATCTCATTTTTATTTTGGGAAACGCCCCGCAGACCTGAACCTCGGAGAAGGTATTTTTTTAACGAGTATTGTCCCTCGTCCAAAATCAGGACTTCATTTTTTTGAATCTGACGGACATTTAAGACCCAGCTTACACGGTTACTTCAAATTTATAGGCGGCCTAATGGCCCGTCGAGGAATGATCCAGCCAGATACCAGTGCTTATGGATTTTACACCGTACGTTTAAAAGAGCATTTGCGCAAACAAGTATCTAAATCCGACAGCGAATCATTAGACAATGATCTGGAAGATAAAGACGATCTGTTTCAACAGCTTTTCGAAAAAAATCATCGAGATAGCATACCGTCAAAAAATTAGGCATTATTGTTAATTGCTCCCATTCCCAACACCAGAAGACCTAAGCGCATGAGTTTGCTGGCAGAAAACTCGTAATTTTTACCTAGATTTGCTTTAGATCTCCTGGCAGGTTCAGCGCATCTCATATACGACACACGTGTTCATTTTCTACTTCAATTGAAAACAACCCATTGTGCATCATTCGTCCAAAAAACAGACGATTGTAAACTACACGAATCATATAAAACAGCTCCATTTGAAGGCAATAGAGTACCCCCTGATTTGACAAAAAAATGAAAGCCCCAATTAATCAAATAAAGTTTTCAAAAACTCTTTTTAACAGTATCGGATTCTATGGGTTTAATCATGTCTTCGTTAGTATTGTTTGTTTTTTTTAATGGTATTCAGAAGATCGCTTCGCTAAATTTTTAATAGTAAAAAAAGAGTTATACACTTAGAGCCTGTTTAAATTTTATTCAAC
>CAIOLR010000345.1 GCA_903859135.1 uncultured bacterium
AACCCTCTCCGAAAGGTGAGGGTTGGGGCGAGACTCTTAATCGTTAGTCAGCGAATTAGTCGCTCTAAGCAGTATTTCAAAGGCATTTTCGGCCATCAGATTTTCTTTATCGAGCGTTGGATTGACCTCTACTATTTCAAAACAACAAACTTTGTCACTAGTCATGAGGCGAGCGACTAAGTTCCCGGCTTCTCGTTCAGTAATTCCGTTGGCTGCGGGAGTACCGGTGCCTTTTGAAATAGAGGCATCCATGGAATCCACATCAAATGATACATAAACGATGTCACAATGATCGAGGAGTTGAAGCGCATCAATGGCTACTCTTTCCACCCCTCGTTTCCGAATTTCTGCTGTGGTGAAGTTTTTAACCTTGTGCTTTTTTAGCAGATAATCTTCGGGCGATTCCATATCACGTAAGGCCACATAGACGAGGTCCTTGTATGTGATTTTGGGAGCAATATTAGACACATTTTTAAGCTGATACCAGTAGTTGATCGTTTCTTGATCGGATGTATTGATTTTACAGTCGATATTATCCTCATCTAGCACAATGGCTAGTGGCATTCCGTGCATATTGCCAGATGGAGTGGTGTAAGGTGAATGAATATCAGCATGTGCATCAATCCAAATGACACCTAGTTTGGATTTTGGAAAAGCTTTTTTGATTCCAGAAATAGTACCCGCCGCATTGCTGTGGTCACCTGATAGAAGGATCGGAAATTCATTGTTTTTCAATGTTTTTGATACTTCTTCGGCGATGCGTTCCATCATGGTCAATATGCCAGATATACGTTTTGCATACGGATTACCCATGGACTCGAGCAACAGATGATTCTCGTTCGGAACCT
Organism: uncultured bacterium; assembly: GCA_903859135.1. Taxonomy (GTDB): domain Bacteria; phylum Bacteroidota; class Bacteroidia; order Sphingobacteriales; family Sphingobacteriaceae; genus Daejeonella. The sequence continues at coordinate 849 of CAIOLR010000345.1, forward strand.
CTATGCTTTTGTGCGTTTTGAAATACCTACTTCCAAAATCAAGTGCTGCTATTTTAATGGCATCAACCCCTAAACTTGCGCCGCGGGTTCCTGCCCCAATTTCTGATTTAACCTCAATAATTTTTAATTCACGCATGGGATGGTAGCTCATGAACTGGTGCGAAACTTTTATTCGTGTATGAATGTACATTTTATACAAAAAAACACTAGCAGCTTTTTTTATCTTTGCTCAAGATTACAAAATTATAAAAAAATGCAGAGTTACGCGGAGTTTCTTGATTTAAGTGTCGGCTTCCCACAAGATGGTTTTGAGGTGATTGATGATGAACTATATTTTCATGATTTGAACCTGATGGAAATGATCGAAACGTATGGAACACCTCTTCGATTTACGTATTTGCCGATCATCAGCAAAAAGATACAACAAGCGAAATTGTTGTTCCAAACAGCTATTATTCGAAATAATTACCGCGGTAGCTACAAGTATTGCTATTGTACAAAAAGCTCGCACTTTAGACACATCGTTGAAGAAGCCCTGCGCAATGATATACATTTGGAGACCTCCTCTGCATTTGATATGCCAATGGTGGACGCATTGGAGAAGAAAGGGGTGCTAACGAAAGATATCACCGTCATTTGTAATGGATTTAAAACCTTTCAGTACAAGCAATATATCATTGATATGCTGCATGATGGGTTCAAAAATATTATACCTGTATTGGACAATAAGGAAGAGTTTAATTTGTACGACGATGAGCTCGATATCGAATGTAATTTGGGTATTCGTATTGCTGCAGAAGAACAACCAGATTCGCAATTTTATACTTCCCGTTTAGGTATCAGGATAGAGGATGTGATCGATTTTTACAATCATAAAATTGCTCAAAATCCCAATTTTAAAGTGAAGCTTCTTCATTTCTTCATCAACTCAGGTATTTCGGACACGCCTTATTATTGGAACGAACTCGAAAAATATGTGACCTTGTATTGCAAGTTCAAAAAAATTAACCCCGATTTGGATACGCTCGATATCGGGGGTGGGATGCCATTCAAAGACTCCTTGGTATTTGATTTTGACTACGAGTACATGGTGAATGAAATCGTTAAACGAATCAAAGAAATCTGTGCTGAAAATGAGGTGATGGAACCCGATATTATCACCGAATTTGGCAAATATACGGTTGCGGAAGCTTCAGGTATTTTGTATAAAGTGTTGGGTCGGAAACAACAAAATGACCGCGAGAAGTGGTTGATGTTGGATGGATCATTTATTACTAATCTGCCTGATGTTTGGGCATTGAATCAAAAATATATTTTAGCTCCGATCAATAACTGGGATTCGGAATACGAGCGCGTCAATTTGGGAGGTATCACCTGCGATGGTCAGGATTATTACAATCAGGAAGCACATATGAATAACGTGTTTATGCCCAAAACACGTAAAGTGCAATACCTAGGTTTTTTCCATACGGGCGCTTATCAGGAAGTATTGAGTGGGTATGGTGGGATACATCATTGCCTTCTCCCTTCTCCTAAGCAAATCATCATTCGTCGTAATCGGGATGAAACGTTCAATTTTGAGGTTTTTGGTGAAGAGCAAAATAGCAAGCAAGTATTAAAAATATTAGGTTATACCTCCTAGGACTTTGATTCTTTTGATTGGTGTGATTGTTATGATGCCAAAAAAATATCAGAGGAATCAAAAACAATCACACAAATTCCGCTTAGCTATCGAACTTATTCAACAGTTTCAATAGCGTTTCAAAATCTTTAGGGTAGGGGGCTTCGAAAGTCATTTCGGTATTTTCGTCGATATGAAAAGTAATTTGTTTGGCATGTAAAGCAAATCGTTTCATAATGGGTAGTTCCTCCTGATCTTTACCGATGCGATATCCTTTTTTTATTCCAGACAAAAATATAGGCTCTCCGCCATAGAGCTCATCACCTGCAATGCAGGCACGTTGCGAAGCCAAATGGATTCTAATTTGATGCATACGCCCTGTAATTGGCATGCATTCAACCAATGTGTAATGCTTAAAATACTGGATAGAATTGAAGATAGTTTTAGCAGGTTTTCCATGCTGTTTGCTAATAGCCACATTCTTATTGCCCAAATTTAATATGGGCAGATCAACATGCAAATTTTCAAAAATATGGGTTCCATTGATGATGGCATGGTACACTTTTTTGACTTTTCGATGTTCAAACTGCATAGATACAAGCCGGTATGTTTCGGGATTTTTAGCAATAACCAATGCTCCAGAAGTTTCTCGATCAAGTCGATGACAGATTTGGGCATCAGGGCTATATTGTTTTGCAAGTCTTAACATATTCAGGCCACCTCCATCTCGATCGTCCAAAGAACTAAGGAAAGGGGGTTTATTTACGACAAGGATATTCTCATTTTCAAAAAGAATATAGTCTTCAAATTTTGGAAATTTCACACACAATCATTTAAATCAGGGCAAAAGTACGAGTTTTTAGGGTCATAAAGAGGGTTGAGGTGAGGTGTCAAATTTATAGCCCACACCTTTAACCGTTTTAATATAAGTTTCTCCTAGTTTCTCACGTAGCTTACGAATATGCACATCAATTGTACGATGGGTTACGATCACAGAACTTCCCCAAATATTTTTTATCAGGATGTCTCTTGCATACACTTTACCTGGTTCTGAGGCTAAGAAATAAAGTAATTCGAATTCTTTTTTTGCAAATACGAATTTCTCTTCATCTCGAAACACGAGGAATGCTTCGCGATCGATCACCAGATCTGCAATGTGTATTTTGTTTTCTAATACTTTTTCGGATGTGATGTTACGACGAAGGATAGCGTTAATACGACTCACGAGTGCGCGAGGTTTTATCGGCTTGGTGATATAATCATCCGCACCTACATTAAATCCTGCGATTTCTGAATGTTCTTCGCTACGTGCTGTTAAAAAAACAAGAAATGTCTTTTTAAATTCGGGCATGGAGCGTATGATTCGGCAAGCTTCAATTCCATCCATTTTAGGCATCATCATATCCAGAATAATGAGGTTAGGTACAATGCGTTTAGCTTCAGCGATCGCTTCCTTGCCATTTCGAGCAGTAAAAATTTGATAGTTTTCCTTTTTTAGGTTGTATTCTATCAATTCAAGAATATCGGGCTCGTCGTCAACGATCAGGATTTTTTGTTTAGCCAGACTCATGTTATTTGGGATGAAATATAGATGAGGTGTATCCTTATTTCAGCATTTTTTTCAAAAACTCTTCCAGCTCATTACCTCTTAGATTTTGGGCAATGATTTTGCCATTTGGATCTAATAGGAATGAGGAAGGAATTCCAGTTACTTGGTATTGGGCTGCTACGTCGCTTTCCCAGCCTTTTAGGTCCGATACATGTGTCCATGTTAATTTATCGGCTTCTATCGCGCTAATCCATTTGCTTTTGTCGTTATCTAAAGAAACGCCGAGCACTGTGAAATTTTTATCTTTAAATAGTTGATAGGCTTTAACCACGTTTGGATTTTCTTCTCGGCATGGCCCGCACCATGAAGCCCAAAAATCGATTAGCACATATTTGCCTTTAAAGTCGGAGAGTTTTACACGTTTCCCGTCGGGTGTAGGTAATTCAAAATCTGGTGCTTCTTGTGGTGTATCTTTCGAGGCCATTGAACGTACATTTGCAGACGTTGATTCCTCTTGGTTAACATTATCGCAGGATGTCAGGCTCTGCAGAGCGATTGATAGGGCGATGATGGTTGTTTTCATTTTATAGTGCTTCTAATCTGTGTAGTATTAATTTATTGGTTGTTTTTAGGGTAGTGTATCTAAATGTATGATGCCCCTTTTTAGGGATAAAAAAGCATGAATTTATATTTTCATAAACTGCTTTTAAATGCTTTAAAAGCAGTTTGTTTTTCAGTCTTTGTAGTCAAATTTTATCAAAAAATGATCCATC
>CAIOLR010000346.1 GCA_903859135.1 uncultured bacterium
AAACATACACCCACCTTCACTGCCTTGACATCTGCCATTACTAGTGGCAATGAAGATACTCAAATCACTATTTCAATGGCTGATATTGCCACCCAAAGTAATGCGGCAGATGTGGATGGAACGATAGCCAGTTATGTGGTTAAAGCGGTATCCAGTGGTACCTTATTGATTGGTACTTCATCAGGCACAGCAACTGCATGGGCATTGGGTACCAATGCAACGATTGATGCGACGCATATTGCCTATTGGACCCCGGCAGCGAATGCAAATGGTAGTTTGAATGCCTTTACCGTGGTCGCTAAAGATAACGGCGGCTTGGAATCAGCTACAGCGATTCAAGCAATGGTTGCCGTTGGTGATGTTCCAACGACTACAAACAACAGTGTTAATATGCTTGAGAAAAGTGTCTATACTTTTCATCTCACTGATTTTGGATTTAATGATTTGAATGGAGATACCTTTAAGAGCATCATCATTGACAATCTTCCGAGTTCAGGGAAATTATATTTTGATGGCGCCTTACTTTCTTCCGTTCCCAGTGAAATTAATTTAGCCGATATCAACACAGGAAAATTGATATTTGAATTCGATAATGTGGTATCGACCTTTTCTTCATTATATTCAAATTCAAGTGATGGATTTACTTTTAGAGTCCGTGATAACAGTGGTCTCTCAGGACTTGATACCTCAACACAGAGCAGTTTCGTATTTAAAATAACACCTGAAAACAAACTTTATGTAGCTGACAATTTCAACTATGGCGAAGAGTTTAATACGCTAGTCTACAATCTTGGCTCCACGCCTTATGTGGCATTTGATTGGTCTAATAGTAATGGCTACTCGCAGTACGCATTATCAAGTGCTAGATTTAATTCGATAGGTGCGCTCGGTTCAGCGTGTATAAATTTGGGTCAACAAGAGTTTTCTCATGCAATGGCAGTTCAATCGGATGGTAAAACAGTACTGGTAGGTGAAATTAGCCCAGATTTTATGCCTACTGCACCCTATCACATTTCAAATTCATCTTTAGCGGTCACACGAGTTAATTCGGATGGTACTTTCGATACAACTTTTTCGAGTGGTGGCAAGTTTATCTCAAATTTTGGCTATTCAAATTACATTGCAACGTGTGTCGCACTGCAAAGCGATGGCAAAATCGTGGTGGGTGGGTATGCAAGTAGTAATGGGATTACTAACGATTTTACTGTATGTCGGTTGAATGCAGATGGTAGTGTTGATGGATCATTTGGCGTTAATGGCTTATCCCTGATTAACGCGGGGTCTCAGGATTTGACTCGTTCAATTGTTATACAAAATGATGGTAGTATTTTGATTGCAGGTGAGTCTGATCAATATGGTTGCGTTGTTAAGCTGACTCAATCGGGTCTCATTGATCATACATTTGCGAATAATGGAATTTATTTAAGTAATTTTGATAGCAATGTGTCTTTTAAGTCGATCATTTTACTAACTAATGGAGATGTTCTTGTTACTGGCGCAAGTAACAATAAATTGGTTCTAGCTGAGTTTCATTCGGATGGTACGTTAGATACATCATTCAATGGAGTAGGGGTGGTGTATACAGATGTGGGTGGCTCTGAAGTTGCCAATAGTGTTTGTGTACAAAGTGATGGCAAAATTCTGGTTGCAGGCAGTGTGGATGGCTATCAATGTTTAGTGCGATACAATTTAGATGGCTCGTTAGATCAGTCGTTTAATGGTAGTGGAGTTTTAACGACTAATAACTTTGCAGCGTATGGACTGATTGGTAGCATTTGTAAAATAATATTGCAAGATGATGGAAAAATAGTCGTTGCAGGAGGAGTCGGAAGTTATTGTACTGTTGCTAGATTTAATGCTGATGGTTCAATAGATAGCACTTTCAATCATGATGGTGTCCAATTAATTATTTGGCAAGGGAGTGGTGAAGCCCTTGCAACTGATATGACCTTATTGAGTGATGGTAAGATTCAGATATCAGGCTATGTATTTGATCGTGTAGCAAACAATTTTGATTTTATTTTAGCCAGATACAATCCAGATGGATCATTGGATTCAACGTTAAATAATCATATAACACCTTCCGTTTATATTGCTGGGAGTGATCCGGTAGTGATTTCACCAGATGTCCAGTTATTAGATAATCAAATCAATAATGCGACTAATTTCTTAGGGTGCAGCGTAGAGATTGTTCGGCAGGGTGGGGCGCATGCGGGAGATCAGTTTAATGTGGATGTGGGTGGAACGGTGTTGCCTATTGTTGAGAGCAACAGCCTTGTTATAAATGGAATTAACATAGGAATCGTTACAATAAACTCAGGTGGAAAACTATTACTTACATTTAACGCGAATGCAACGGCCATTTTGGTTGATGCCGTATTACAGCATATCGCTTACTCAAATAGCGATTCTTTGACTAAAGGATTGGTACAATTAGATTGGACTTATACACATGGGGATGTTAATTATCCCTTGTCAGTTACCGGTGCCACATTTGTTGATATTAAACATACACCCACCTTCACTGCCTTGACATCTGCCATTACTAGTGGCAATGAAGATACTCAAATCACTATTTCAATGGCTGATATTGCCACCCAAAGTAATGCGGCAGATGTGGATGG
>CAIOLR010000347.1 GCA_903859135.1 uncultured bacterium
AAAAAGCATGAATTTAGATTTTCATAAACTGCTTTTAAAGCATTTAAAAGCAGTTTATTTTTCAGTCTTTGTAGTCAAATTTTATCAAAAAATGATCCATCATACATTTAGATACACTACCGATTATATATCCAAGTCAGGGCAGTCGCGCCTAAACTAAACTATCTGATAGCCAATAAGTCTTTCACTCGTAGCATCATATTCACATTTTAAAACGCAAGCATTTTGTTATCTTCGCCCATGGTGGAAAAAATTATCATTCTTGACTTTGGGTCACAATACACCCAGCTAATTGCTCGAAGAGTGCGAGAGTTAAACGTATACTGCGAAATTCATCCTTACAATCACCTTCCTGAGTTTGATTCGACTGTTAAAGGAATTATTTTATCGGGTAGTCCATACTCCGTTCGTCAGGAAGATGCACCACAAATTGATATTGTATTACTTCAAGAAAAATATCCTGTTTTAGGTGTTTGTTACGGTGCACAATACATTGCTCATGTCTTAGGTGGTGAGGTCAAAGCCTCTTCCACGCGTGAATATGGAAGAGCTAATCTGAATTACCTGAACCATGAAAATCCCTTACTCAAACATATTTCATCCTCATCACAGGTTTGGATGTCGCATGGAGATACCATTGCTGCAGTAGCCGATGATTTTGAAATTATAGCGAGTACAGATACTGTAAAAATAGCCGCGTATCAAATTAAAAATACAAATACGTATGGCATACAATTTCATCCGGAAGTCACCCACAGCACAGATGGTAAGACTTTACTCGAGAATTTTTTGGTCAGTGTATGTGGATGTTCACAGGATTGGACTTCGGATGCATTCATCGAAGCGACCGTTGCCGAGCTAAAACAAAAATTGGGTCATGATAAAATAGTTTTGGGATTATCAGGCGGAGTTGATTCATCTGTTGCAGCTGTGCTCCTGCATCAAGCGATTGGCAAAAACTTGTATTGCATTTTTGTAGATAATGGTTTGTTACGCAAAAATGAGTTTGAACAGGTTTTGGATTCGTACAAGCATTTGGGTTTGAATGTTCGAGGAGTGGATGCGAAAGATCGATTCCTAAGTCAGCTTGCAGGGATCAAAGACCCAGAACAAAAACGAAAGACGATTGGGCGTGTATTCATTGAAGTATTTGATGATGCTGCACACGAAGTTCAGGATGTAAAATGGCTTGCTCAGGGAACCATTTATCCAGATGTGATCGAATCGGTATCTGTCAAAGGGCCATCGGCAACTATCAAATCGCATCATAATGTGGGAGGCTTACCCGATTTTATGAAACTGAAGGTGGTTGAGCCATTAAATACCTTATTCAAGGATGAGGTACGACGTGTAGGCAAGGCTTTGGGCATGGATGCTACACTTTTAGGTCGTCATCCTTTTCCTGGTCCGGGTTTAGCTATTCGTATTCTGGATGATATTACTCCCGAAAAAGTAACTCTTTTACAGGAAGCAGACGCCATTTATATCAATCATTTAAAATTATCTGGCTGGTACGATCGAGTTTGGCAAGCTGGGGCAATTTTTTTACCCGTACAATCGGTCGGTGTGATGGGAGATGAGCGGACGTATGAGCATGTGATATGTTTACGTGCAGTGAGTTCTGTCGATGGTATGACTGCCGATTGGAGCCATTTACCATACGATCTATTGGCTAAAATATCCAACGAAATCATCAACAATGTAAAAGGAATTAACCGCGTAGTATATGACATTAGCTCCAAACCCCCAGCAACCATTGAGTGGGAGTAAAATAGCATTGCGATATGATGATTTATTAAAGATGATACAAAAAAATCTAGTCCATTTAAGTACGGAGTAATCACAACAAGATGCACGACACGCTATACGCAAATCCCAAGACCAACAATCCGATGAGAGCTGAACAATATCTCCGAACGTTTATTCACACACTGAATACGTTTGAAGGAACAGCCCCCCTTACTAAGTTTTTGCCCGATTTTTTTAGGCAACATAAGCAGATGGGCTCCAATGATCGACGTACGGTGTCACGTTTGTTGTATAATTATTTTCGTTTGGGAAATGCGCTGAAAGCGCTCCCTCCCGAGCAGCGTGTATGCCTTGCTGAGTTTTTGTGTGGTACGGTTGATCCCTCTTTTCTGCAACATTTTAGCCCAGATTTAAGTGAACGTTTATCCTTAAGTATGGATGATAAAATTGCTTTTTTAAAACAAAATGAGGGTTTTGATTTGGATGATGTTTTCCCTTTTGCGGCACATCTTTCGGCTGGTATTGATAAAGAGGCATTTTTAAAATCCTTCTTTGCACAACCTGATCTATACATTCGTATTCATTCAGGTAAAGAAGATTTGATTAAAGCGAAGTTGATAGATGCCAATATTGCATTTTGGGGCATCACAACCAATACCGTAGTGATGCCCAATGGCACTAAGCTTGATCAACTTTTGGGTGAAACCAAAGACTACGAAATTCAGGATCTGTCATCGCAACAAACAGCTGCCTATTTGAAGCCTAATAAGTATGATTATTGGTGGGATGCTTGCGCGGCCTCTGGTGGAAAATCAATCCTGCTTTTCGGCGAGCAGCCTCAAGTTAAATTGCTTGTATCTGATATCAGAGAAAGTGTATTGAATAATTTGGATGACCGCTTTGAAAATGTTGGTTTGAAAAATTATCACAAAAAAGTAATCGATCTCACTCAAAATGTAGAACAAATTTTACACCATTACGCCTTTGATGGGATTATCCTAGACGCACCTTGTACGGGCTCAGGCACTTGTGGGCGAACACCCGAAATGATTAGTCAGTTTCATGAATCGAAAATAAAAGCTTTCCAAGGTTTACAAAAAACCATTGCTTCCAATGTGTTGAATTATTTGAAGCCCGGGAAACCCTTGGTGTACATTACCTGCTCGGTATTCAAAGAGGAAAATGAAGAAATGGTTGACTATCTGGTTAAAGAGCACGGTTTAAAACTGGAATCCTCACAGGTACTAAAAGGGTATGAACATAAAGCGGATACGATGTTTGTAGCAAGATTAATAAAACATTAAATGCGAAGTAAATGAACTGATTTCTCAGCTAGGTACTCCTGGGGATAAATATTAAGTTTGCCATTAGTATTACATGATACAAAGTCTAAATTTTGAATACCAAACCTTTTAAATATTTCTTAGCGGCAATAAGTGCGGTAGTCATATGGGGAACGTTTGCTATCCCCTTGCGAAATCTGAAAGAATACTCTTCAGAGCAAATTTTGAGCTATCGTACATTTATTTCTTTACTATTCACGTGGGGTGTTATCCTGTTTTTTCGCAAGAAACAGATTCGTGCCGACGTAGCCTATTTAAAATCAGAAAGTCCTGCAAGTCGAAAGAAAATACTTTGGCTTGTTCTATCAGGAGGCTTACTGCTCGGGGCTAACTGGCTTGTCTTCATTTATGTAGTCAATCATGTTAATTTAAAATCGGCTGCATTTGCCTACATGGTATGCCCGCTGCTTACGGCTATAGGTGGTTTTTTTATTTTGAGAGAAAAATTGTCTAGGTTGAAGGTCGTGGCCGTAGGGATTGCTTTAATGAGTATACTGATTTCAGCACAAGGGTCATTGATGGATGTATTGTGGTCTGTTTTTATTGCAACATCTTTTGCACTTTATCTCATTATACAGCGTGTGATTGTGAAGCTCGATAAGATTAATTTATTGGGTATTCAATTGGCAATAATCAGTTTGTTGGTGCTCCCTATATTCTTGTATCGGTCTCAATTGTTCCCAGTTGAATTAAATTTTTGGGTCAATATTTTTGCCATTGCATTGCTATTTACGGTCATTCCATTGTGGTTAAGCTCCTATTCCTTGATTGGGTTGCCATCATCGACGTTTGGTATTATTATCTATCTAAATCCTATTATTGCATTTGCTACTGCTTTTGTATACTTCGATGAAGAGGTGAGGAAGGAGCAATTGTATGCATACGCATTGTTACTTGCATCCGTGATTATATTTAACTGGGATGCAATTAGTAAGATTTTTAATAAAAAAGTGATCAAATATACTTGATACCGAATAAATCGCTTGACAGAACAAAAGCTACAAACCCCGATTGAATACCTCAAAGGTGTTGGCCCGCAAAGGGCGACTGTGCTCAAAAAAGAGCTCGGTGTTTTTACCTATCGGGATTTGTTGTTTCATTATCCGTTTCGATACATCGATCGCACTTGTTTTTATAAGATAAAAGAGCTTCACGTCGATTTATCTTATATTCAACTAATCGGGCGAGTGGTTTCAAAAGAAATTCTTGGAGATAAATACAAAAAAAGGCTTGTTGTCCAACTAAAAGACGAAACAGGCCTGATTGAGCTCGTTTGGTTTCAAAGCATCAACTGGGTTGAAAAAACATTGGTGAGCGGGTCGGTTTATATTGTCTTTGGAAAACCTACGGCATTCAACGGTCGGGTGTCGATCTCGCATCCAGAAATTGAATTGTACAATCCCAGTGCACCAAAACAAGGAAATTTAACTTTGCAGCCGGTTTATAGTTCTACCGAAAAGCTCAAGCAATTTTCATTAGACACCAAAGGGATACAGCGTTTGCAGACGGTATTACTTGATTCTGTTATTCCCGATATTGAGGAAAACGTACCCGAATATCTTCTGGCAAAACATGCGCTTATTGCTCGACAAAAAGCCTTACTGAACATTCATTTCCCTGAAAGTAATCAGCTATTAGAAGCCGCTCAAAAGCGATTGAAGTTTGATGAGTTCTTTTTTATTCAGCTTCGATTATTGAAAAACAAACTCCTCCGTACACAGAAATTTAAAGGAGTAGTTTTTGGTGCCGTTGGCGAAAAGTTTAATGGTTTCTATAATGAAAAACTCCCCTTTGATCTCACCAGAGCACAAAAACGGGTTATTAAAGAAATTCGAGTCAATACACAAAAAGGGGTTCAGATGAATCGGTTACTTCAAGGCGATGTGGGTAGTGGCAAAACGGTAGTTGCACTGATGAGTATGTTGCTGGCGATTGATAATGGGTATCAGGCTTGTATCATGGCTCCGACCGAAATATTAGCCCAACAGCATTATCACTCCATCAAAGAGTTGGTGGGCGATGATTTCATACAAATAGATCTACTAACAGGATCGACCAAAAAAAAGAAACGAACAATTTTACATCAGCAGCTAGAAAATGGGGATATAAATATCCTGATTGGTACGCATGCGCTGATTGAGGATTCGGTACAATTTCAAAATCTTGGTTTGGTTGTGATTGATGAGCAGCACCGCTTTGGTGTGGAGCAACGAGCAAAACTTTGGCGGAAAAACAGTGTCCCCCCACATATACTGGTCATGACGGCAACACCCATTCCGCGTACGCTTGCCATGACACTTTATGGCGATCTGGATGTCTCGATCATCAATGAGCTTCCCGTGGGCAGAAAGCCAATCAAAACAGTTCATCTGTATCACAGCCAGCGTTTACGCATGTTTGGTTTTATGCGCGATGAGATTGCCAAAGGCAGGCAGGTATATGTGGTGTATCCACTCATTAAAGAAAGCGAAAAGCTCGATCTACTTTATTTGGAAGCAGGGATAGAAGCCATCACGCATGAATTTCCATTGCCTGATTATCGAATCAGCATCGTGCATGGGAAGCTTTCGGCGAAGGATAAAGAATTCGAGATGCAGCGTTTTATCAAAGGCGAAACACAAATCATGGTAGCTACCACGGTGATCGAGGTCGGGGTGAATGTACCGAACGCAAGCGTGATGATTATTGAAAATGCTGAACGTTTTGGCCTTTCTCAACTGCACCAACTTAGAGGACGAGTGGGTAGGGGAGCTGAGCAATCTTTTTGTGTGTTGATGTCGGGTAATAAATTGAGTTCGGATGCAAAAGTTCGTTTAGAAACGATGGTTCGTACACATGATGGCTTCGAGATATCGGAAATAGATTTGCATCTTCGAGGGCCTGGAAATATTGAGGGAACTCAGCAAAGTGGTGTACTCGATCTTAAATTGGCCGATCTGACAAAAGACCAACAGCTTTTACAGGAGGCTCGGCAAAGTGTGATTGCTTTATTTGAGGCAGATGCAACACTAAGTGACCCTAGCAATAAGTTGCTTTTTGATTTTTTTGATCAGAAAGTGGATGGGATCAGCTGGAATAAAATTTCGTAATGAAGTTTTAAAAATAACGTGAATTTAAGCACTGACCCGTAATAACTTTTGTTTACATGGTGTGAAAATTCATGATGAGACCAAATGAGAAGGTGTCATTATTGGTTGGAAAATGCCAGAGTTGGGTATTTTAGACTTAGATGATTTTGCTTCATTTCCAAATTGGGGCTATTTTGGTGTGGCGATGTTAAACGATGATGCATAATAGCTATGCTGTTTAAAATACATGAGTGTTTTTCTCCATGCAACCTCACAAGATAGAAGTAATGCACTTTGTGACTCAGGCACACCTTTATATAAGGTGATAAATTGTTCATAGTCAGGCACAAATTTTCCAACCAATGGAGATTTGGCGGGTTTCAATTTGAAGCCTAGCGATAGATAAGGCTTATTTGTACTCTCCCGCTGGTACACTGTCCACAAAACCTCATGCATCGAGTGCCCCCCATCGTATACTACAAACATGAGAGTAGCTAGCACAGCCTCTGCGGTATGAATTTTCAACCCGAGATCTTTTTTAAAATGGGCCATCATGCCCATGATAAT
>CAIOLR010000348.1 GCA_903859135.1 uncultured bacterium
AGTTCATTAAATCCTCTATTTCTGCATCAGATAGATAGATACTATCGCTATTCTCTGCTCCGAGCATTCCTTGCCAGTTCAACTCAAGACCCTTGTCTACCTTGACAGCATAATTGACGGTAAACCTAATCCTATCTTCAAGCTCTTCTCACATATCGTGTCGGTCATTGCGGAACAAGAGAAAGAGCTTATAAAAGAAAGGACAGAAGCCGGAAAAGTCGCAGCTCGTAATAACGGGGTTGTTTTCGGAAGGAAAGCTGGATCCAATGAGCGTAAGATTGATTTTCTCAATAAGGAAAACAACAAACTCATTTTGCGTTATCTAAATGAAGGCAAGACTACTATTAGGGAAATTGCCAAGATAACCGATGCTTCGACAGCAACAATTATGAAAGTTAAGAAGGTAGCAATTGAAACAAAGCAGTTAAAGGTAGCATAATGAAAATCACTATTAAACACCAAACAGAATATACAAACCACACATTTGAAGTGGTTGATTCAAGCAATCTTAAGCCTGTTGAAGTCTGGACGATATGCACTGAAATGAATGTGCAGGCGATACTGGTGAATGGAAAATACTACGAGTGTAAATAAACATTAAATTTGAGATAATGGAAGCAATTGAGTTTGTAGCAAACTATTAGAATTACTTGTCAGAGATTGAACAGGGAGTTAAACCTGAGTATTAGAATTTCGGTTTGTTTTCTTTTATTATATGCGCCCATTTTTTGGGCATATCTGGTCTGGAAATTGTGCTTCAAGAGAAAATTTAGCTGAAGTTGCGCCCATTGTACCCGGTTGGAAATAATCCCCAGACCAGAAAGTTCCTCAAATAAAAGATCCGAGATTTCAATATAATCCTCCCTTCCCAGATATTCAAGATCGGCATCCATTATAATCTTTTCAAGAATATTAGAGGGCGTATGACCTATTTTTGTTGCAGAGATAAGTTCACAAAATGCATCAATATCACTTTTGGGATAACCAAACAAAGGCAGGTAAATACGCGCGTATTTGCAGGAAACGTCCTCATGCCCTTCTCTGCATTCAATAAACCCGTAATCGTGAAGTAATGCCGCAGACTGTAATAGTTTTTTTTCTTCCGGAGATACATTTTCGCTATCAGCTATTCTGGCAACCGATTCAAAAACGTCTAATACATGCCTGAGGCTATGATATCGTAAGTATGCAGGAAAATCACGATAAAGGCTTGTCTCAACAAAGCTCTTGAGATTGATCAGGTCCATGCAGTATCAGGTTTGTTGATGAGTATATTTTCCTCGATCAGGTGGTTTCGGATTGGCACATAAATACGACCAATTATTTTAAAAAGCTCCATTTCGCCCGCACCTTTTAGTGCTACATTACCTATTGCCTGAATATTAAACAGATCTTTAACCAACGCTTTTGTTGCAGGAGTTACTGTAACGGTCATTGGGTGCCCAGCACTCTCTACCCTAGCAGCAATATTTACATCCATACCAATTATGTCATAAGCAAAGCGAGTTTTTCCTATTATCCCAGCTATAACTTCTCCTGAGTTAATACCTATACGGCACTGCCATTTTTGCTTTGACTGTTCATTCCTTTTATTAAGATAGTCGAGGATGTCTAACCCTGCGTTTATCATGTTCAGTGCATGTTCAGCATCATTGTTATGAATACCCGAGGCTGCCATATAGGCATCACCAATTGTTTTGATTCGCACTACATTGTTACAAGTACATATCTCATCAAAGTATGTATAAATCTCGGTAAGCTCATTGATGAGAAAATCGGGCTGAAGTTGTGAAGTAATAGCTGTGAAACCAACAAAATCACAGAACATAATGCTTACGTTATGTAATACTTCAGGCTTATGTGTGCCATTTTGCATTATATCACTGATCACATTATCCGGTAGCACTGTTCTTAACAAAGCCTCGGTTTTCCTTCGTTCCGCCTGTAATTCCAGGTGAATGTTGATGCGCGTCTTAACAATTTCCGGGTTGATAGGCTTAGTGATAAAGTCGGCGCCACCAAGTTTTAGTCCTTTGGTCTCATCTGTCTCTTGATGCAGTGCAGTGAGAAAAATAACAGGTATTTTATGCGTAGAACCACAACTTTTTAATTCCTCACAGACCTGAAATCCACTTATTCCGGGCATAATAATATCCAGCAATATCAAGTCTGGTTGAGGGTATTGCCTTGCTAACTCTAGAGCCTTTATGCCATCTTTTGCAATTTTGACTCTGTATTTGTCCTTCAACAATGCATTTAATACAGTCAAATTCTCAACTGAGTCATCTACAACCAGAATGGTAGGTTTGCTTTCTTTGCTGAATATCATTTAGATGATTAATTATTTTGTAACACCATTTGGACCTGGATCATAAGTTTTACTACTTCGTCCAAAACAATAACGCCTTCATCAGTAGTAGCATTCCAATTGAGAGAATATTCTCCTCTTTTTAAAGCCCCTGAAATTTCAAAACCTGCTTTCTTAGACCCGAACATGTCAACTCTTGTGCCAAGGTAATTGGCTTGTAATTCAATTGGTTTAGTTACGTTTTTTATAGTCAGATCTCCTTTAAGTATGTAATTTTCCTCGCTAACTTTATTGAACGATGTTGACTTGAACTTCATTAATGGGAAAGCCTCAGAATTAAAGAAATCAGCACTGCGTATATGTTGATCTCGTTGAGGGTTAGAGGTATTTACTGATGCAGTTTCTGCTTGGAACTGAACCTCTAGGTTATTGAAACCCTCATCGCATTGCATGTTTACAGAGAATGTGTTGAAACAACCTGAAACATTAGTAATCATCATATGCCTTACTTTAAAGCGAATTTCGCTGTGCATACCGTCAACGATCCATTTCTGTCTTTTCATGTTAGTTATTTTTTAATACTTTTATTGCATTATCAAAATCAAAATTGTCTATAAATCTATTTGCCGATTCTAACTTTTCTCTTAACTCTTCAGAAACTTGTTGACGAAGCAATATTTCTTCGCAGTATTCTCCTGCTTCACTATCGGCATCACTTAACAACTGAAAGAGCTTTTCCATACTCTTGTGAATTTGCAAATTGTCCGGAGCAACAGTAACCTCAGAATTCAATTTTTGCATTCGATTTAATGCCAATTCAATTTTTGCAATTTCAAAATTAACATTGGTCATAAGAGCATCTAATCGGTCATTCAGTGTTTTTTCCAAAACATCGTTTGCAGGTAATGTCAAATCTTTCAATATCACCGAAAGCTCACGCGCATCAATAAAGAGGTCTTCTATTCCTATATTTCCGGCTACTCCCGCCAGTGTGTGTAATAATGCTGCAGCCCCATCAATATTGCCATTATGGTACATTTCTGACAATGATGATTGAAACCCAGTGTAGTTAGTCGCAAATTTTCCTAACAACCTTAGATAGACATCTTTTTTACCACCCACTCGTGCTAGCCCTGCGACCATATCTATGCCATCGATTACAGGTAGTTGTATGTCATTTTGTATATCTGACGGAAAAACTGTCTTAGCACTATGTTCTTTCGGTGCTTTTTTTATGTAGAAAGCTAACCTTTCATAGAGCACCATAGGGTCAATCGGTTTTGTGATATGATCGTTCATGCCGGATGCAATACTTTTGTCATATTCCCCCTTCATCGCATGCGCGGTCATTGCGATAATTGGCAAATGTTTTTTAGACTCATCATGCCGTATTTTAATAGTGGCGTTGAGCCCATCCATTTCAGGCATCTGAATATCCATTAATACTGCATCATACTGCCACCTGTCAACCATATCTACCGCTTCTTTTCCGTTGCGCGCGATCTCATATTCAATGTTCACATCTTTCAGTAGTTCCTCGGCAAATTCAAGATTTATTTCATTATCCTCTACCAATAAAACTCTACTGCCGGATAACTTACTTTTGTAATTGTCAATAGAGTCGACTTCAATTTGATTAGAGCTAGTATTTTTCTTACCTATATGGAGTATGCTATTGATCGTATCATAAAGAACAGATGGATTAATGGGTTTGACCAAGAAACCATCGACCAGATTCTGTTTGGTTGCTTCAACAACTTTTTCCAAGCCAAAAGCAGTGACCATTAAAACTGAAGGAACTTCGTTGTCATTTGTTTCCCGTAATTTTTTCACAAGTTGTAATCCATCCATTCCGGGCATTCGCCAATCAACAACCAATAAGGACAGAGGTACAGTGCTATCCGATTCCCTCTTAAATATTTCAATAGCTTCAATCGCATTACTCGCTACAATCACTTCAAATCCAAATGAAGAAAGCATGTCACTTAGCACCATTCGGGTGCTGTCGGAGTCATCTACCAATAAGGCCTTCATCCCAAGCAAAACATTTGTTGTCTTACTTTGCTCAAATACTGCCGTTTGTTGTGTAGGTAGCGAAAAGAACGCATTGAATGAAAAAACAGACCCCTTTCCTGAATCGCTGCTCACCTCCAGTTCTCCGTCCATCATTTCTACAATCTTCTTGCATATAGCAAGCCCAAGGCCGGTACCGCCAAATTTTCTGGTTGTTGATAGGTCAGCCTGCTGAAATGGACTGAATATGCGCCTTATTTGCTCCTCTGAAATACCAATACCACTATCAGATACTGAAAAATGTATAAAGATGCCATAGGGTAATTTCTGAATAAGCCTGGCCTCTAGTTTTATCTCTCCGTTACTCGTAAATTTAACTGCGTTGTCAGTAAGGTTTAACAGCACCTGTCGTAACCTTACTGAATCACCCAGTATGACAGGAGGAATGGAAGGGTCGATTATAGTGATCAGTTCAACATTGTTTTTTGTTTGCAATTTTACATTTACAGTATCTGAAAGATCTGCTACCAATTCTTCAAGAAATAATTCAGCAGTTTCAAGGCTAAGTTTGCCCGCTTCGATCTTAGAAAAGTCGAGTATGTCGTCTATAATTCTGAGAAGATTACGTGCTGAAACTTCAATCTTTCGTAAATAATCGGCCTGCTTAGCATCCAGCCTTGATTTCTTCAAAAGATAATTCATACCAATTATGGCATTCATTGGGGTTCTTATCTCGTGTGACATATTAGACAGAAACTCGCTTTTGGCTAAGCTTGCTTTGTCTGAAATTTCTTTAAGTGCCGTCATCTGCTCGTACTTTTCGGCTAGCTCAGTATTTTTTACGTTAACTCTATCTAATTGTAAACCACCAAAAGAAGCGAAGAACCCCAAAAAAAATGGTGCACAATCAATGATCAATAGCAGTTCTGATGAACGTTGTGCGTCTAACAAATGGCAAGCACTAAAATCGCCATATTTGCTATATGCTTCCAATAGTGTACCAACGACCGGAAATACAAAGCCAAACAAGAATCCATATATTGCATATTTTATCTTTCGGCTAATAATCATGAGTTTTGTTGACTTATTTGAGAATCCATTTAATCCAATTGTAGAACCTAAAGAATCACAGTTTTCCACAATTTCATTTTTGAAAAAGGCTAGGCGCAAACTACTGTGATGAATTTTGTCTCCATTTCAATTGCGTACAAATGTAAATTCCAAAACGGGGAAAAAAAACCACTTATATTAGTAGTTATCGTCTACTAGCGATATGAATTTCATTGTTCCAAATCTCCCAAAATCATTCACTAATTGAGATTGAACGAATGACTGAAAGGAAGGAGGATGTTTATATGCTCAACGTTGCGGAGCGGATATCAGAATATTTTAAACGCTTATCGGGCTTGTATTTTGGTTCATTTTTCCAAAGCAAAACATTCATAGATCAGCTTAAATTTTTGCTTCAAAAGGTTCGATAATGGCACTGTCGTGTCTTGACGACAGAGAATGCTCTGTGGCAGATTTGTGGCAGTTGCTCTTCATTTTGTTTCGTCCTAATTCAAATTAATTCCGGTCACGTTATGAGCAAAGCAAAGCCCAGAGTGAATTAGGCGGAATTTAACCGATATACATACAAAATAAACTAATCCAATCCGGATCACCAGAGGGGTTACAGAGATGTGACCCCTTCTTATTTTCAAAATGTATGTAGTCAAACTAAAGTGGACTTATTGTTAGATAGTGTTTCTTGATTTTTTAAAGTTAAAAAAGTTTTTTTTATTTTCAGGTGATAGGGGTTAATTTCTGTAATAAATACCTGCTTTTC
>CAIOLR010000349.1 GCA_903859135.1 uncultured bacterium
GATCGCATATAGTTGATAAATGAATTTGGTTTTAAACTTCTTATTAACAGGGATTTCAAAACCTTTCCCTCAATCAAATCGAGGTAGTATACATTCTTTTTTTGGAGTTCGGAATCGACTTTGCTTGCAAAAGTGATTAAATCCGCTGGTGCTTTGGCAAATTCCACAAACCATTCGTGGTATGGCAAACCACCTTCTGGCGGACTTACCTGTGGAGCGACCGTAAATTCGGTGATCTTCACTCCCTCTTGATTAGCGACGGATAATAGCGCATACTCCACTTCCTCTCCAATCACATGCTCACCAAAAGCAGAGATATAATGTTTGATCCGGCCTGTAACCAGAATGCGGTAGGGATTCTTTGAAACGAACTTGACGGTATCTCCAATACTGTATCCCCAAAGACCCGCACTCGTATTTAAAATTAGGGCGTAATTTTTATGCAGCTCAACCTCTGCCAATGATAGACGGGATGGATTTTCATCGAAATACTCCTCTACGAGAATGAATTCATAAAATATTCCCGCATCAACTAATAACAATAATCCTTTTTCTGTCTGTGAATCTTGAAAAGCAATAAATCCTTCTGAGGCAGGATACAGTTCGATGGTATCTATTTTTTTACCGATAGACTCTTCCAGCCGTGTGCGGTAGGGTTCAAAATTAACCCCACCGTAAACTAGAAGGTTAAATTTTTTAAAAATATCTTTCATCTTCTTGCCCCCTGATCGTGCCGAAAGGCGATCAAAGTACATTTGAATCCAGGGTGGAATCCCCGAAATAAGGCGCATATCTTGGTGCAGCGTTTCGTCAACAATCGCATCTACTTTTTGCTCCCAATCCTCGATACAATTGGTTTGGTAAGATGGCATATTATTTTTTTGCAGATAGCCTGGCACGTGATGCGCAACAATGCCAGATAGTCGGCCGATATGAACTCCTTTTTTTTCTTCTAAAATGGGGCTTCCCTGCAAAAAAATCATTTTGCCATCTACAAAATCAGCCTTACCTGTTTCATTGATGTAAGACAACAATGCATTTCGGGCTGCCTTGATATGTTCTGGCATAGATTCTTTTGAAATGGGGATGTACTTTACACCCGAAGTGGTGCCCGATGTTTTGGCAAAATACATGGGTTTAGCTGGCCAAAGAACATTTTCTTCTCCATTGACCATGCGGTTGATATACGGACGGAGATCTTCATAATCCCGAATAGGAACTTGTTTTTTGAAATGCCGATAGGACTTTATGCTCGAAAATGAATGCTCGATTCCGAAAGCAGTTTGCTTGGCCCGATTTACCAATTTTTTAAGCACACTGTCCTGAGCCGCCACCCCGTTTCTCTTCCACTTATTCATTTGCCATACCACAAAGGCTGCAAACGGCTTACTCAATGCTGCTTTTAGACCCATCAGTTTGTATCCACATCTTCTAACAAAGTCTCTTTCTCATCAATATAGTAGCTATTGAACATTTGGCGGTAAGCGACAATGGTGATCAAGCTAAAAAAAGGTACTGTGAACAATAATCCGACAAAAAGAGCCATTGCCCCCAACATATTGATTCCGACAATAACGATGAATAAGAGGAGTAAAAACCAAAAATATCCTTTCGTAATCGCCCAACTTTGTCGAATTGCTTCTACTACTCCTGAATCCTGATCAACGATAAAGCAAACGACAAAAGACATTCTGACAGAAACATAAACAACTGGTACTAAAATGCATATCAAGAGTGGAATATTCTTCCAGCTTACTAAATCAGCTGTATCAATTTGTGGAGAATTGAAAAAGTAGATGGCGGCAACAGAGGCAATAATAAAAACGACGAAAAGGCCAGTAAATAGCTTCACCACCATGAAATTTAGTGCTTTAACCACACTGGGTACAAAATCAGGGAACTCTGGATCATTATCTTCATCTATGAGCTTAAAAAAAACTTGATAAATAGCCACGGTGAAAAATGCATCCACTAAGCCAACAATCACATTTTGAATTAATGCCATACTCCCCTTCTGACCAAAAACTCCTGTCAATAAAAATGTTATTAGAATGACGATAAACTGGATAGCCGTGAAACCCATGATGATCCAAAGATTTTTTTTAGCTAAGGCCCATGCGTCTGCTAATATCTCGTTAAGTGAGAATTGCTTGTCCATAATTAATATTGTTTTAAAATAATACGTTTCCAAAAATCCTGTATGAAGCCCAGTCCATAAGCTGTTAGCTGTATAAATGCGGCAAAGATGCTCAAAAATGCAACTTTTGCCGATTTATTTTTATTCCACGAATGAAAAAATTCAAGTAGTATATAAATGGCTAAAAAAGAGTTGCAAACCTCGGCAAAAAAATGATCAATACTATTTAAAATCACTGTTGCCAGAAGAAAAAAGACAAAAAAAGTAGGAAAAAGATGCACGAGCTTGAGTTCGGCGGGAAACTGTTTATAAATCTTAATGCGAGTTCTGCCAAAAGAATGTATTTGTTTGTAGAATTGCATGAAGTTTGCGCGTCGTTTATGATACACAAGCGCATCAGATATTAATCCTATTTTAAAACCCATCGCATGTGCCCGGAGACTAAATTGGATATCTTCGCCCATGTTTGTGGAAGTAAATCCACCTGTTTTTTCCCAAACTTGACGAGCGAAGCCCATGTTAAAACTACGCGGATGAAAAGATCCGATATGTTTTTTATTCCCCCGAATACCGCCCGTTGTTAACGGTGAGGTCATGGAATAGCTAATGGCTTTTTGTATGGGCGTAAACGATTCATGCGCTGCATCTGGTCCACCATACACATCCAATTGATGTTCTAGCAAATGCATGTGTACCGTTTCTAAATAATTTCGAGGGATCAGGCAATCGGAATCAAAGACTATGAAATAAGCACCTTTGGCTCTTGCAAAACCATCATTTCTGGCAAAGCCTTGGCCTTCATTTTTCTTGACATGATAGTGTATATCCAGTTGATCCTGATAGCTTTCAACAATACTTTGTGCATCATCTGTGGAACCATCTTCGATCACCAGTACCTCAAAATGAGTATAAGTTTGTTGTGTCAACGTATGTAGTAGTTGATCTATTTCTTCTGGACGATTGTATAGTGGAATGATAATGGAGAAAAATAGGACCTCCATTTCGACAGGCTCAATGGCCAAAGAAGAGGGAGTTTCCGAATTAGACTGTTTTTTCAATTTGATAGGAGTTGCGCTCGGGAGCATTGCGCGACACGAGCTCGGCCACAAAGCCTGTTAAAAATAATTGAAAACCAACAATCACTGCCACCATTGCAATGTAAAAAAGAGGCTGATCGGTCGCATTACGATATTTGGCACCTTGAGCAATGGCTATCAACTTATCGGCAATAATCCAAAAGGACATAAAAAAGCCTGTCATGAAGCTTAAAACACCAAGCGTGCCAAAAAAATGCATGGGTCGCTTGCTAAATTTGCCGACAAAAAAAATGGAAAGTAAATCTAAAAAGCCATTCACAAAACGACTAAACCCAAATTTGGTGATGCCATACTTGCGTGGATAATGCGCGACTACCTGTTCGCCAATGCGCGTAAAGCCAGCCCATTTTGCTATCACAGGTATATAACGGTGCATTTCGCCATATACTTCAACGCTTTTGACAACCTCTTTTCGATATGCTTTTAGTCCACAATTAAAATCATGCAAATTGTGGATACCCGACATCCGTCTAGTCACGCGATTAAACAATTTGGTGGGTATGGTTTTGCTTAGTGGATCATGTCGCTTTTGCTTCCATCCTGAAATCAGGTCATAGTTTTCTTGGATAATTCGACGGTATAATTCGGGTATTTCGTCCGGACTGTCTTGCAGGTCGGCATCCATCGTGATCACGACTTCGCCCCTAGCGGCCTCAAAACCTACATTTAAAGCTGCCGATTTTCCATAATTACGACGAAACTTGATGCCGACAATATTTGTATTTTTTGTCTTTAAAGCTTCAATTGACAGCCATGAAGTGTCTATACTACCATCATCCACTAGAATGAGTTCATAACTAAACTGGTGATCATTCATCACCCGCTCAATCCATGCCGTTAATTCAGGCAGCGATTCAACCTCATTATATAGGGGTACAACTATTGATATATCCATTGGGGTTTGTAAAATGCAAATTTGCTGTTCAAAGCCAAAGACTTCGAACAGCAAGCGATAAGTGAATTTTATTTTAATTCAGAGACTCATCTTGGATGAGCAAAATAGCATCTGGCTTCTCTTTTTTGAAAATGGCCGCCAATATCAAAGCACCGATAAAATATACGATAGCCATGATGCACACACTTTTACATATATCTGCAATACTGGGATTGAATCGTTTTTCTAGACTCACATTCAATTCAGTTGCTGATTCATCCATTTCATCTTGATCCACGCCCCATTTTCCCATCATTTCAGTCGATTTAGCAATCGCTATATCTTTCATCTTTACGGTATACGAATGATCAATAAATTTCCCAAAGATGAGTGTAAAGAAAAAAACGATCATTGCCGATTTAAATAATAGGATGAATATACCTGTTAAAGCCTCTCTAAACGACCAGTATCCACCCATCTTTTTTCGCATATCTAAACAGAAATAAATGACAATTCCTAAACCAAACAGAACTTGAATCACCTTGAATACAAATGAGGCAATCAGATTGGGGGCCAGATAAAATACCAAGAGAAGAATGGCCGTATCAATTGCTCCTAAGACGAGGCTATTAATCGTTGCTATTTTTTTTAGATCAATTGATTCTGCGGTTGGATTCATTTTTGTTTTTGAATTTGATGAGTCTTCATTTATTTATAAGCGACCAGCAAAGCATATACTGCAGCATCAAAATCAGCATTCGAGCTATACTTGATATAATCTTCAAACTCCTGTTTATCGGGATGCTGCTCTCTGAAAAACCCAAGGATCGAATAAAATAATTCTTTTAGCTCTGAAGTCTCGGGTATCTTCTGAGTTATTTTAGCTAATTCTTCCAAAGAACTGTCTATCAATGTTTGATTAGCGATCACCTCTTCGTAAATACGGTGCTCATCCTGAAACTCATCTTCGTCAACCAACAAAAATTCTTTCAAAAAATCTTCCAATTCAGGTTCTATATCCTCATCGTCGCACTCCTTTAGGTATAATAACACATTAAGAAGTTCGGTACCACGCTCAATAGTTTCTTCCTCAATAGCTTCCCATTCTGTAGATTCAAGATAATCTTCTTCTAGTTTTTGGACATCTTCCGTGAAAAAATTGATCAATAACAAATCAAAAAACACCTCTCTAAAGGCTTCGAAAGTAGGTTCATCATCAAATACCTCATCCATACTAGCTACCTTATCGAGGTATGGTTTCTCCGCATCAAATACTCCTGTAAGTTTTTCGGCAAAATCCGACGTGAGATAGTTGTTGATTTTTCCAAAGGCCGACAAGGCGGCTTCCATTGCTTCTTTTATTCGAACATTCATTTATATTATGATTATGGTTATTAGGATAGTTATTTGTTAAAAACAAACACGCTAATCATCCTAGATTAAAATTCCAAATGCTGATTGTTGTTACAAACCCAATTTACTTTTCCTTTGATTCCCTGGCCAATCAGAGGCGAATTGGCCGATTTTGAACGATTGGTATTTGCATCAAAAAACCAAACTTCCTCCGTATCAAATAAGGTGAGGTTTGCTGTTTCGCCAACTTCTATTTTAGCACAGGCCAGTCCTACTATTTTACGTGGATTGATAGCCATTTTTTCCACCACTTGTTCGGGAGATAAACCCGCGCGTAAAGCCATGCTTAATGCTGTTTGCAAGCCAATGGATCCGTAAGATGCTGTTTCAAATTCTACTTTTTTAAATTCAATTTCGTGAGGAGTATGTTGTGAAACAAGGGCATCAATGGTTCCGTCAAGCAGACCTGCAAACAATTCGTGCTGATCTTCTTTGGTGCGCAATGGAGGTTTTACTTTATAATGACTATCAAATTCAAGCAAATCATCTTCAGAAAAAACTAAATGATGCACCGCCACATCACACGTTACTTGCAGCCCTTTTTTCTTTGCTTGGCGAATTAAATCGACACTTTTTCGGGTACTGATCGTACTAAAATGTATCCTCGCTTCATTATACTCTGCCAAATATAAATCCCGCGAAACCATCAGCTCTTCCGCTAAAGCGGGATTGCCTTTCATACCTAAAAAAGTGCTCATAACCCCCTCATTCATCTTTCCTTTTCCGGCGATATTGGTATCCTCTGCAAAGGAAAAAATCAAGCCATTGAATCCTTTTGCATACAAAAGTGCCCGACTCATTAATCCAGCATCCGACACCGATTTAGTAGCATCTGTAAAAGCAATCGCTCCTGTTTGATGCATGTCAAACAATTCTGCTAGCTCCTTCCCTTCCCGATAGTGACTGATGCATCCCATTGGATGAACATCCACTACATTATTTTTTGTTTTTGAACAGATGTATGCGACCTCTGATTTGGTATGTATCGGTGGTTGTGTATTCGGCATTAGGGCAAGACCCGTAAAACCACCCGCTGCCGCTGTCATGCATCCCGTCATTAAATCTTCTTTCGTCTCCAGACCTGGTTCACCGAAATTGACATTGAGATCAAAAAAACCAGGTGATAAAAACTTTCCACGACCATCAATCACCTGTGTGTGTTCGTCTGTTTTAATCGCTTGTCCAATTTTTAAAATCTGACCATCGACTACCAAAACATCAACAACTTGTTCGTGATATTTACTGTTTGGACTTAAAATAAAAACCGATTTGAGAAGTACCTTGTTCATTAACTGGCCGGCGGTTTAGACTGTGCGGATATTTTATAAAAACGAATGAGCATGATTTCTGCGGCTAAAAATAGCAACGCTAGGATCAAACAAAGCTTCCACAATTGAAGCCCTTGATTGGCTGCTTTTATTTCACTTTGGATGGAACCTGTTGAGACATTAAACAAATTTATTTTTTGCCCCTCGAACTTGCCTTCCAGCGTCGAGTCGTCTGCATACGTCAAGTCAGATTCACTTCGATTATAGTTAAATGCCAGTACTGCAATCAAGCTATCGGCTTTCATCAATTGATAATTTCCAGCCTCCCTAATTTGGTCGGCCACAAACAAGCGACTTGAGTTCTCGGATTGACGCACATCTGGAATAGCCTCAAACGTACCTTTACGCAAAAAAAGCGTTTGATTTTGTTTGATGCTAAGCTTTGGTATTTCTAAGGACTGATCTTGTCCTAACGTATAAAACAAGCGTTGATCATGCATACTCGATAAAGCCGTTTGGTACATAATAGGTACAAAAACGGAGTGACGAGCAAAATTCCCTGCATCATCCTTCAAAGGAACTGCAGAAACAAATACGCGTCCTTTGCCTAGTTTGTACTCATTAAAAAATCCCCGCTTACCAGGAAGTTCCAATAAACTTTGTTTGGTCGTTTTACTTTGTGTATTAAACTGAATATATTTTTTAGCTAACGGCAAATCCAGCTTTTGTGGGATATGCTCAAATACTTCTCTAAAGAGCGGATGTTGCAAATTGATCGCTGCCACTTTCGCTTCCTCATTAACCACTTGAAGAGCCACATCGGCACCCACGTTTTGAAGTAATTTATTCAATGAAATTAGATTGCCATCCAATGACGGAAAAATCAACAAACTTCCCCCCTGTTGTACATAGTTTTTTAACTGATCATTTAATCCATCTAAAATATCTGGTACTTCGTTTAAAACAATCATTGGGTACGCTCCTAATCGGGCATAGTTGACATTTCCAGAGCTGGTGTTCTCCAATTCAAAAAAGGAATCTGATTTGTAAACAGCGTTGATATAGGAATTTTGCCCACCACCGTTGATGGCTAAAAGAGGCAATTTATATTGCACCTGGAAGCTAAAGTAAAGCTGATCATCGAACGTAACGAAGTAGTCAACAATACTAATTTGTCCTTGTTGCCAGCCAGGTGCCAAGCCACCAAAAGAAAGTGTATCTATTTTCGTACTATGTGCCTCTATACTTAAATTCCCCAGTGCTTTCTGCTGCTCATTAATTTTTAGTTTGATGGATACATGCGCTACTTTTTGATCTGAGTTATTCCGAAGTTTTACAAGTAGCTTCTCGGTATGTCCAGGTTTATGAATAGGCGAGCTAAACCAAACAGAGTCAACGGAAATATTGGGCTGTGGATTGGCTTTCAAACGAACCAAGCGTATGTCGATCGATTTATCCCCCTGAACTTGATTCTTCCCGAGTATGTTTTGTTGAAAATCAGAGATGAGATAAATTATTTTTCGGGAATTTGGTTCAGATGAAAAAACATCCTGCTGTCTATCTACAATCTGGTTTAAGTTTTTGGTATTGCTACTGATTTTCACCTCATCAACCGCGGTCTCA
>CAIOLR010000350.1 GCA_903859135.1 uncultured bacterium
AGTTCGGCTGTGGCTACTCAAGCATTACTCTAGACGTCCTGAAAGAAATCAGCGTCTTCTTATGTATCTACACATTACTAAATTCCGAAGTGATAGTGCTAGAGTAATGTCAGCCTCTGTCAAGAGTGATTCTTTGCAACTAAAGAAGTTCTATGAAATTGTTAATACACCAGAATTTGAGGAAAGAATGGATAACGCCATTAGAAACCCAAACAACGCAGATGGAAAAAAACTTGTTAGGGAATTATCACCGTTAGTAATGGTTACTGGAGGGAGAATTCCATTCTCTCCTCTAGAAAGAGGCACACTGAATCGAAACAAGATATTTCCATCATTTGGATGAAGAAAATCACGGAACTGCATGGATTGATCACTGAATTGATTGGAGTCAACATGCCAGTCAAAAATTTAATTTAGGCGCATTTATTTAGCCTCCCCAGAGGCTTAAAATTGACCAGCGGTCAAATATCCAGTAGGCGCCACCAAAAGAAGAGTTCCAATTCTTCGACTTCAAGCAACGTTATTTCTCATTAGTAGATGTATAATGGTGATGGGAATGTGATTTGACTATGTTTACACTGATTTGGTTGACAAGGAAAACAAAAAGCCGTGAGAAAATATACGAAAATTAGTTTCACATCATGACCAAGTTGTCCACCAACAATGTTCACTTGTTAACCATAAAGTATACAAATATAAGACGGCTATATTTAATAATATTACCATATAACAGCCTGGAATGTTGCTGGGTACCGATTCCCTTGTATAGAACCACGGTAAATAAAAGTGTATGTTGTATAAGACTTTGTAGGTCCCTTATGATAATATCCAGGCAAAACGATCAGGTCCTACATCGGCACTCATATCATATTGGGTATAAATGTACCGAATATAAGGGTGCGATCAAGGATCTGAACTAGATTGGCGGCATTCTTGCCCTAAATTGTGAAAAATGCACGTGTATCAAGTACGAGACTATGTCCCTTATGAAAATACCCATGCAAATCCATCAGGTCCTACATCGGCACATCGGCACTCATATTGGGTATAAATGTACCGAATATGAGTGTGCGATCAAGGATCTGAGATGGATTGGCGACATTGTTGCCCTTAATAGTGAGGATTCTGTCAAATATAAATAAAAGTGTGTTTTGTATATTGTATAACTATATTCAATATTATTTTGATTACTGCTGCAATTCTAGCTCATTATAGACTCGACGACTACTATCGTATATGCATCGGTGGAATTTTACCTGTTTTTTATTTCGCCCAATCTCTTAGGCCATTGAGTGGGCTCGATGTATATTTTCACTCTGTTTGACCCTATTTAGGCCAAGAACAACACCGATGAGGCTTTTATACTTTATCGAACACTCATATGTGATCTCTTGGGACCCAAGATGTGTGCCCATGTAGGGCTCGAGGCATTTGAATGTATTTTGTAGTTGTGAAAAAATAGGCCGAACAGTGGACTAGATGCATATTTTCACTCTGTTTGACCCTATTTAGGCCAACAACGACGCCAATGAGGCTTTTATACTTTATCGAACACTTATATGTCTTTGGACCCAATATGAGTGCTGCTTTTG
>CAIOLR010000351.1 GCA_903859135.1 uncultured bacterium
ACCTGAGGCATGGAATATTTCTACCGGCTCTGTTACTCCAGTGGTCATTGCTGTTGTAGATACTGGGTCAGAATCAAGTCATCCCGATTTGGCTGCCAATATAATTGGTGGCTATGATCTTGTAGGTGCTGACTCAAATAATCCAATACCAGACAACAACCCCAATGTGACTGGTGAGAACTATGCACATGGTGTACATGTGAGTGGTTTGGCCTCAGCCGTGACGAATAATACGATTGGACTTGCGAGCATCGCAAATAATTATGCCCAATTACTCGTCGTAAAAGCAGCTGGAGATGACGGCAGTTTGGTTGCTGCTGCCGAAGGTGTGGTATATGCTGCTGATTATGGTGCCAAAATTATTAATTGTTCTTGGGGAGGGGATGCTAACATGACTTTACAAAATGCGATTAATTATGCCATCGCAAAGGATTGTTTGGTAGTGGTTGCCGCGGGAAATAATCATAATATGAATAATGATTTTCAGGACCCCAATGCTGCCCCTTATCCACTTTATCCAGCGGCATATGCTGGTGTTTTCACTGTGGCAAGTGTTAATTCTCAAGATCAAAAAAGTTTTTTTTCTAATTATGGATCACAGATATCTATTTCGGCACCAGGAGGAGATGGAGATTCTTTACACGATAGTGTTGTATATGAAGAATTGCTGAGCACATATTACCCTAGCACGTACGAATATGAGGCTGGAACATCGATGGCAGCTCCATTGGTGAGTAGTGCAGCTGCTCTGGTGAAGGCCAAGTTTCCTTCATTGACGATGAAACAGGTCGGAGAACACCTTAAAGCGACTGCTGATAATATTAATTCCTTAAATCCAGATTATGTGGGGACATTGGGAGCGGGCAGGCTAAATGTGTATCGTGCATTGACGGAAGTACCCAATCCTGTGACTCCTACACCTATTTCAATTTCTGAGCTTGAGCTTAGGGCTCTTTACCCGAATCCATCCGTTGATAATGTCAGCTTAGATATGAATTTGCCAGAGCCAGGACTAGTATCCATCATTTTGTACTCTATGCGAGGCGATGCTGTTCATGTTTTAAATAAAAATTTACAAATGGGATGGCAACACGTTGATATGGATGTGAGTGGACTAGGGGGTGGGGTTTATTTCTGTAAAGTGCATTATCAAAATACAGACCGTGTTTTAAAATTAGAAATTAACAGGTAACTAATTAAAACCAGCAAACACCAGAGATGAAAACTTTACTGTGGGTAATTCTTTTAGTATCAATTAGATTCTGTTCTTATGGAAGTGTGGAGACAATACCAAGTGGGTCTTTTATCGTAAACTTAGGCATTATGCCACAAACCATCCAAAATGGATTGAAGCCATATGGATTCGTGTACGATCTTCTAAAGAATCTTCACGTTCCCGTAAAGTGGGTAATAAACTCAGCAAAAGTAAAAGATGGGGTTGATTTTACATACAATGGTAATGATTATCGAGTATAAGGGGTAAAACCAAAAGTGTAAAAGTATAGATAAACAAAAACGGCCTTAAAATGGCTAAAAAGCTTATTTTAAGCAAAAAAGACTGATTTAACAAAGTGTCACTATCTACCACTTACCTACCGTTTTCCTACCAGTTTTAGAATCTTTACAGGCCACTAGAAACAATAAAACATCCACAATGAGTAATAAAGCCATGTTTTTACCATATACCTTTGATGTGCTTGAATTTTAGGCAGTGCGTTTAAAACCCTAACATTTTTTACACTTTTGGTTTTTTTGAAAAATGTTAGGGTTGATGTTAGGGTTATAAACCCTAATATTTTCTACACTTTTGGTTTTTGAAAAGGATCACAAAAATATTTAGGGCTCATTTAACTCCACTGATGTTAAAGAATAAAGTTCCAATAGAACTCTTTTGAATAAGAACATAGGCTATATCCTAAGTTTTCTTCTTTAGTCCCAACCCATGCTCTTCAAGACGAGCTTTAGCTTGCCCTAATGCATCTCGCAATACATCGATTGTTTCATCTTTACTCTCTATATTACCTTTTAGTGCATCTATAGTGTCTCTGAGACTTTCTATTAGAGTATCTTTTTCTGTACAAAGCAAGCAGCCTTTCCTGCCTACTTTTGTAGCAGAAATATCTGATGTGTCAGATTTTATTAACTTGAAATCATGAGAGGAGGCCGAAGGTTCTATCATCTCACCTTTTCCCATTAAAAGCCAACTTATAGAAATAGAAAATAGTTCATTTAGAACCATTGCTATTTCAATAGAAATATCCCTTCTCCCACTTTCTATATTCGATATGTTTCCCTGTGTGGAAGACAATTTCCTTGCAAAATCAACCTGACTAAACCCTAGTACTTTTCTCACTTCAAAAAACCTATCGGAAGCTTTGCTATTTGACTTGTTCATGGTATTTAAGATAACGAAATCGATTTTGCTATATTTATATTTGATATATATTTAAAATAGAAATATA
Organism: uncultured bacterium; assembly: GCA_903859135.1. GTDB lineage: Bacteria > Bacteroidota > Bacteroidia > Sphingobacteriales > Sphingobacteriaceae > Daejeonella. The sequence continues at coordinate 2,463 of CAIOLR010000351.1, forward strand.
TTTGCATCGTACATAAAACAAAAGTATGAAACTAAAAGATATCCTTAAGAAGAAAGAAGTAGGTGACTTGAAGATTGTAGCAAAAATTATAAGTATTGATGCTGCCAATGCTCGAGCCGCATTGCGTCGTCCGGGCTCAAAGCATCACGACAAAGTAGTTGCAGTATTAAGCAGCTTAATTCATCATCGCGAATCACTATTTATATAGCATGTAGAAATAAAATTCCCGAACGGTTTATTCTTGGTTCGATTCCAAGACGGGAGCAGCTTATAAAAAATAAAACAACAGATATAAAATGCATATCAACACAGGTGACATAATTCTTCGTAAGGAGAGAATCAGCAAGTCCATATGGCTTTCTGAGCACCTCGTGCTACAAGTTTGTACATCATTAAGTGATGGCTTATTAAGGTATAACAGAAACACATACAAATCCTCCATCCCACCAACCCACCGCACACGCCCTATCCTACCTGACAGTGGCAAAGCATGGCGCTGGGCACGCATGAACAACACGTTTTATTACGCCTACGCCAATATTCCAGACAGAAAACCATGCTTTTACAAAAGCATGTTACCTAGCGAGGATGAGTTAATCAA
>CAIOLR010000352.1 GCA_903859135.1 uncultured bacterium
GAAGACTGAGTATTTTATTTGATTTCTTTAATCAATACTTAAATCTTTATTTTAACTTATAGGAAAAAAATATTGTAGCTGATTTTGTTTGATAGGATATTTTTTTATCTTTGAAAGGCGCCTATATCTGCTTTTATTGAATTCAGGTGGGTGGTGATCAATAATTTTGGTGCGGGTAAATCTAATATGAATATTGTTATGGAAACAGCTACAAAAAAAAAAGGAAAAGTAAAATGGTTTAATAGCCAAAAAGGCTATGGTTTTATTGTACAAAATGACGACGGAAAAGACATTTTTGTACATTTTAAGGACGTTGATGGTGGTACGAGCAAGAGCCTAAATGATAATGATGAAGTTGAATTTGAAGTTTCTGAAGGTCGTAAAGGCCCGCAAGCTATTAATGTGAGGAAAGTATAGGGTATCTCTATCATAAGGTAAAAGGAGTTTCTTTTAGAAACTCCTTTTTTATATACGCTCACAATGTAGTACGATCAGTTGATTTTCGTAGGCCGTTGTAAATAAGAGGTAGCAGTGACCTCCATCTTCGAGTTGGTGCCTTTTCTTTAACTCCTCCACGGATAGTGGGAAATTGCGTGAAATAATATTTGCTTGCTTAACGGGCTTTTTATTTATAAAAGTTCTGTAATCCCAAGAAGTTTTAAGCTTAAATTTTTTTCCAATAAAGTCGGTATTTAGGGTTTCAGAGGTATACAGATGTGTATGCTGATGCAATTTGAACACATCGAATTTTTTTGTAATTAATTTAAAACATCCTGCTTTTAGTAAAGAAACATCAGGCTCATAAATAAAGCTTAAAGGTTTAGAGGATGTGGGATTGGGAGCTATTTTTTCTTCTGACAGGTTGAAGGAGTAGCTGCTGGTGTTTTCTTTGTCATCAATGGCGGCACAGTAAATGAGCGGTTCGTCGCCTTTAAAGTCGGGGTCAATAATCCAAAGTAATTCTTTGCAATCATTTTTTACACTTACTACGTGTATTTCACGCACATTTTTCAAGTCTGCTAGCCCCGATTTGATATCCAGTAAGGGTGACGTCTTTATAATGACCCGAGCATGTTTTTTTGTTAATAGATCAAGATTGGCTTTTACATCAGGCTCGCAGTCGGTTATTTTGAAAACTTTATGTGTATTTAGTCGTCTGGATGGATCTATATAAATCGTATCAAATTGTTCATTTGAGTTTTGAAGATAAGTCATTCCATCTCCCACATGGCAAAACAAGTGTTTGGCATGAAGGGTTTCGGCGTTTTGTCGAACGATAGTCGAGAGTACTTCATTTATTTCACAGTGTACCACGCGCTGGGCATATAGACTGAAATAATAGCTATCGACACCAAAACCTCCCGTAGCATCTAAAACATGTTCGCCTTTAATTAATTGAGCTTTATACTTTGCTGTGGCCTGTGATGATGCTTGTTCTATCGATATTTTAGGTGGATAATAAATGCCTGGTGTGCTATACCATAGCGGCAATTTCTTTTCACAGCGTTTTTTACTTTCAATTTGTGCCACTAATTCACGCGTACTTACATTTTTGAATGGACTTTTTCCTAAAAGGATGCGAATTGTATCGCTACCTAAATGATTGGTGATAAAGGTTTGTACATCGGTTTCTAGGATGGATGAGTTCATTGTTTTTTTTGCGTGAGGGATAGGAGTGAAAGCCCACAGTGGAGCGAAGCGGAACAAGGACTTGGAACGAATAGCCCGACCCGAAGGGGCACGCCCAATACAGATGATTATATATCTTTAAGTACCATTTGGACTGTATTACGACTAAATTGTTCCATTAATATGATTTTACCTGAGCTTAATTGCTCGATCAGATCGCGTTTGAAGTGTCGTACGGTGAGAAGCTCTAAGGCGGTATTGTATTTGATTTTAAACTGATCTTGCAAAAGTGAGTTTAGTTTGTGGAAACGTAAATCATCCCAATCAAAACATACCGAAAAACTGAGTGCAGACACTTGCATCATATTAATTTTGATGCGTGCATGGGCAAAAGAGCCAAAAATAGCACTCAGATGATCCTCGGTTATAAAAGAAAAATCTTTTGTCATTAAAGAAACCAACACTTGATCTTTTTTTACAATGATGGCAGGTTCAATATCATGGGTGTGTGGAATGTTGTGGATGGTTGTTCCTGGTTCGTGTGGATGTAAAAAAGGTTTTACAAGCAACGATATATGGGCATTTTGCAGGGGTTTTATTGTTTTTGGATGAATGACGCTTGCGCCATAGTAGGTCATTTCGAGTGCTTCTGAGTAGGAGAGCTCATCATATTTTTGGGTATTTTCAAAAAGTTTTGGATCTGCATTTAATACACCAGGGACATCTTTCCAAATAGTGACTGACTCGGCTTTTAGGCAGGATGCAAAAATAGATGCCGTATAATCAGAACCCTCGCGACCCAGTGTCGTAGTGAAGTTTTCGGAAGTTCCTCCTATAAATCCCTGTGTGATAGCAAGCTGATTTTTTAAAATGGGGATTAAATTGGTTTGGATGTGATGGCATGTTTTTTTCCAATCAACGATGCCTTCGCGGTAGGTGTTATCCGTGTGAACATAGTCTCGTGCGTCAATCCATTGATTTTTTAGTCCGATATGATTGAGGTAAGCACTCACGATACGGGTAGACACGAGCTCGCCAATAGATACAATTTGGTCATAATTGAAGTCATAATCAGGATGAGGTTCGTCTTCAAGTATCCAATCTATTTCGACGAATGTATTTGCAATTTGATCGAATATAGGGTTATTGCTGTCTCCAAATAGGTTTGTTAGTAGATGATGATGATATGTTTTCACAGCTTCAAAAAGCTGGGGCAGCTGTTCACTGCGATTGAAATGGGCCGTGGCCAATTGTTCGAGTGCATTGGTTGTTTTTCCCATTGCTGAAACGACAATGAGTAGTTGTTTATCCTTGTTAAGCACTACAATTTTTGAAAGGTTCTTGACTCCTTCAGCATCTTTAACGGATGCTCCCCCAAATTTGAATACGTGTATCACTGGTGTTATATGAAAAAAGTATAATTAAAGTCTGATTGGATTCGGAAAATCCAAATTATTTTTTGATAGATAAGGATCCATCGATCCATTTGTTCTCAAACTTGGCATTGTATTTTCTGTAAAAATTCAGTGCAGGCTCATTCCAAGCTATTATCTGCCATGTTATTCCTTTATAGTCTTTTTCAGTGGCCTCTGTAATTAATCGATCGAACAGCAGTTTCCCTATTCCCTTGCCTCTCATTGTATCGGTAACTAGCAAATCTTCTAAATACATATGACGGCCAGTCCACGTGGAATAACGGGGATAAAACAAAGCCAAGCCATGGATTACACCATCAGCTTCGGCTGCAAAAGCGCTCCATGCAGGATTAGGGCCAAATCCTGCTTCTTCAAACTCGTGTAGCGTAATTCTGACTTCGTGTGCTGATTTTTCGTACTTAGCAAGTTCCTTGATGAGCTCGAATAAGCGTGGACAGTCTTTTTTTTCGGCTAGTCTGATAATAATATTCAATGGTGCTAGTTTAGTGAGGATTTATTTTCAATATTAAATTGCTTGATAAGCCTTTGTCCAAAAATAGTGCTTCCAATGCGGACTATGGTGCTACCTTGTTCGATGGCAATTTTATAGTCGTTTGACATACCCATTGAAATTTCTTTGAACGAATCTATATTTCTAAAAAAACTTTGTTTCAAGCCTTTAAAAAAGGTGTTTAATTCGTAAAATTCTTCTTTTAGCTGTTTTGAATTTTCGGTGTTGCTTGCAATTCCCATGACGCCAACAAGTCGAATATTTTTTAATTCGGGGTATACTGGCGAGCGGAGAAGTTCAATAGCTTCATCCAACTCAAGGCCAAATTTGGTATCCTCATCAGCAATAGATAGCTGCAGTAGGCAGTCAATGCTGCGGTTGTTTTTTAGCGCCTGCTTGTTAATCTCTTGAAGCAGACCTAGGCTGTCCACTGAATGAATAAGATGGATAAAAGGGGCAATGTATTTAACTTTATTGCTTTGTAAATGACCAACTAGATGCCATTCGATATCTTTTGGGAGTTGCTCTTGTTTTTCGATCAGTTCCTGTACTATATTTTCGCCAAAAATGCGCTGACCAGCACGATAGGCTTCCATTAAATCTTCAACTGTTTTATTTTTTGATACAGCCACAAGTTTTACGTGCGACTGTTCTACCTCTGTCTTTATGGCTGAGATATTAGCTGCGATGCTCATTAAATATGTATTTTTGGTTTTTAAAATTTACGACTAAGTTAAGGAATGAAGCGTTTAGTGCCATTTTTTTTGACATTGATTTTTTTGATAGCCTGTCGTCGGAATAAGGTGCCAGATGGTATTCTTCAGCGTAACGAGATGGTTTCCCTACTGATTGATGTTCATTTAGTGGGGGGGTATCTTTTTTCATTTGCACAGGATAGTGCCATTTTAGTGCAGCAAAGCGAAAATTTAAAACGACAAAAGACGTTTTTAAAACCAGGAGGGGTTCACTTTAAGCAACAAAGCGATAGTTTAAAACGATTAAGCGATAGTTTGGAGCAACAGGCTGACAGCGTAAAGGCACAAAGTGTAAAACAGCAAGCTGATATCTTTTATAATGCTGTCTACAAAAAGCATCATACGAGTAAAATTCAATTTGAAGAAAGCTTACGCTATTATAGTAAACAGCCAAAGCTTTTGGATTATATGTACGGTCAAGTGAGTCTAGATTTAGAAAAGAAGCAAAAACAAGAGGCGGCGATCCTTAATCGGAAAAACAATACCAACTGATGCGTAACATCAGGTACTAAGTACTTACAAGAAAAAATGATATATCCCAGTAGTGCTCCAGAAAAACTTGGATTCGTTGAAATAAAACAGCTGATTAAGAACCATTGTATGAGCTCGATGGGGCAGCAGCTGGTTGACAAGATGCAGCCGATGACTCATTTTGATCAGATCAATAAATTTTTACACCAAACGATAGAGTTTAAAAACATCCTTCTCAACGATGCCGCATTGCCTATACATGATTTTTTTGATATCAAAAGATTGGTTGAAAAGGCTCGAGTAGAGGGGACTTATTTGATTGAAGAGGAAGTTTTTCAAATCCATTTATCACTCATCACGGCTTTTTCTGTGATCCATTATTTTACACAGCGCGAAGGACAGTATCCCAATTTGGAGGCACTTTTTGAGCACCTACCTGTAGAAAAATCAATCACACAACAAATAGAACGAGTGATTGATGCCAAAGGAAAAATGAGGCCTAATGCCTCTGCTGCGTTGCGGGATATTATTGCGGGTATTGCGCAAGCAGAGCGGGAAGTTCACAGGAAGATGGATCAGCTATTTAAAAATGCTCAAAATAATAACTGGACTGCTGATGGCAATTTAACGATTCGTGATGGGCGATTGTGTATCCCGCTATTGGCAGAAAACAAACGAAAGCTCAAGGGTTTTGTTCATGATGAATCTGCAACAGGGCAAACGGTGTATTTGGAGCCTGAGGAGGTTTTTTATCTCAATAACAGCATCCGAGATTTAGAGTTTGATAAGCGAAGAGAGATCATTAAAATATTAACCACGCTTACCAATGAACTGAGAACCTATTTTCCACTTTTGTTATCCTATCATGGTTTTTTAACCAAACTCGATTTTGTTCGTGCGAAGGCTTTGTTTGCGATCGATATCGAAGCCAATATGCCAGAGTTGATTCGAGAGTCAGAAATCAATTTAATCCGTGCACGTCATCCCTTGTTGCTACTCAACTTTAGAAGGGAGGGCAAGGCTGTAGTGCCGTTGGATATTCTCATTGACCGTCAGCAACGTATTATTGTAGTTTCTGGACCGAATGCAGGTGGAAAGTCGGTTTGTATGAAAACCGTCGGCTTGTTGCAATTAATGGTTCAGTCTGGATTATTGATTCCAGCGGATGAGCATTCCAAAGTGGGGATATTTACACAAATATTTGCTGATATAGGTGATGATCAATCGATCGAAAGTGATTTAAGTACGTACAGCGCCCACCTTTCAAAAATGAAATATTTTGTGGAGCATGCGCAATCTAAAACACTGGTGCTTATTGATGAGTTTGGAACGGGCACTGACCCTCAGTTTGGTGGTCCCATTGCAGAAGCTGTTTTGGAATCGTTGAACCAGAAAAAAATAGGTGGCGTCATAACCACTCATTATTCCAATTTAAAAGTATTTGCCAATGTGACTCCTGGTATCATCAATGCATCGATGTTGTTTGATAATTTGGAAATGCAGCCTTTATACAGCTTAGAGGTAGGCAAACCTGGAAGTTCATATGCGTTTGAGATTGCTCAAAAAATAGGTTTGCCACGGGTGATATTGGAGTCAGCCAAGAGTAAAATAGGAGCGTACCAAAAAAAAGTGGATACGCTGTTGATTGATTTGGAGCGAGATAAAAAAGAGTTGATGGATACGCGTACAGCTGTTGAACGGAAGGAACAGCGCGCGAAAGCTTTGGTGGATGAAAATGAAAAACTACAATCGTATCTCGACGAGAATAAAAAGCTGATATTGAAAAATGCAAAGTTGGAAGCTCAGCATATTATCAAGAATGCCAATAAGTTAATCGAAAACACGATTTCCGAAATTAAAGAAAGCAAGGCTGATAAGGCCAAGACACAAATACTCCGTCAAACGTTGCAACAAGAATTCCTCAAAAATGAAGTCAAGGATAAGAAAAAGGAGTTTGTAGCTGAAGCTGTTGAACTTAAAGTAGGTGATTGGGTGAAGTTGATTGATTCGGAAACCATTGGTCAGATTATGGAGTTGGCAAAAGATAATATCATTCTGGCCATGGGTAATCTGCGTTCGGTAGTGAAGCAGAAGCGTGTTCAGAAATTGGCAACGAAGGATGTTCCGAAAGAAGTTCGTCGCTCATCGAGGTTAAGCCTGATCGATAATAGCACACCGTTTAGTCCCGAATTAGATTTACGTGGTAGGCGAGGCGACGAAGCCCTGTATGAGGTTGAGAAATATTTAGATCGGGCCATCATGATGGGTCTGCCAAGCTTTAAGATCATTCACGGAAAAGGTGATGGGATTTTAAGAAAGCTAATTCGCGAAAACCTAAAAAAATACACACAAGTAGTCCGATTTGAGGATGAGCATGCAGATCGGGGGGGAGATGGGATTACCTATGTGTATCTCGATTAGTCAATTTATTTAAAAAGTGGTGGATAGAGTGAAATTCAATCCTGTATTAGGTTGTATAATGCGACAAACTCCCCCAGAACAGAATAATCCACCTCTTTGCCTTCCATACGATACGGTGAAACGTGTTGGGCCTTGCGAGTAGCTTGCTCCTACATTGTAATAGTGGATTCTTTGATCGGCATCTGGATTTCCATAATTGTATAAGTCGAGTGCATACATCGAATAATGTGAGTTGAAATTATGTTCTAAGGTCATAGATCCCCAATTTTTTAGATCATCAGCAGTATCTAAGTGTTCTAAAATAACTCTGCTTGCTTTTGCCCCGTACCACTTATGTGTGGCTTCAACTATAAGCATATCGGCATTGATTTTTCCTATGCCAGGAACATGCGCTTGCCCAGTAGGTGATCCCAGTGCGGCAGTATTATAAAAGGTATTGATATACGAAAATACAGAGGACCATTTTTCATTCCATTTTTTCTTAACCTCAACACTGGCGTCTTGAAAGAGCTTATCTCCAAATTCTTCCGTTATTTTATAGTCCCGAGTATCGGGGTCTATCGTCCCACCTAAGTTATACCATACCGCATAATTTAAGGCTACTTTGGTACCGAACTCCCCTCCTAAAAAACTTCCTTTGGGTAAATTGAAAAACATATCTACTTGGCCACCATTTTCGCCAAAAATAGGTGTTTGTATTGCTGGATTGTCAATCACTTTCGCTTGTGCTCCGTATCTGTATAAACTTGCTACATTATGGTCATGCTGTTTAGTTAGGGATGGTAGGTAGTTGAGTACTTGATCATTAAACAGATTAGTTGCTACTGAATGGGCTGGGTCGGAATAAAATCCCATATTTTGCAGTCTTCTGTACTGAGCTGAAATGGCAAATCCTCTTTGAGAATATCCAAGAGTAGCTAATATGGCAGATCCTGTATTGCGATGATCATTTTGTTTGTCATCTCGATAGCTAAAATCGGGGTCTTTAATGACATACTCTGTGCCAAAATTGAAGCCAGCATAGTCCCCGTTTAATCGGCCACTGTATGCATTGATGGTGGATGTAATGGCATCAGACAAATAACGACTCACATAGCTACCGCCAAGTCGAATGCCAAGATCTGAAGAGTTTAGTAGATCGCCAACATTTAGTTCAGAGTTGATACCGTTCATCTGCCCATTGCTAGTTCCAAATCCAACTCGCTGATAGCCTGATAAGGCCGTGATGCTTAATTCTTCTGTGGGTTTTATTTTTACTCGTAAACCTTTGATGGCATTGTTAGCCCCCAGTTGTCTGTCTTCCCATGTTCTAAAAATTAAGCCATTGCCAAACTGTTCATAAAAATACCCAGCTGTAATATCCAGTTGATCGATTGTGAAATTGCCATAGTATGTTGCAATTCCATTGTTACCTACTGGAATTCCACTGATACTTGTTCCTTGCAGTTTTGGAGAATATCCCAAGAGAGGGGCTGGCAAATACGCTTCATATTGTACTCCTGCTTTGAAGTGATTGAGCAAGTAATCTACCTTAAAATAATTATTGGATCGAAAACGAGCCTGACTCGGATCAAAAATAACCCCTGTTTTCGGATCATTTTGATACCATTCTGAAAAAGATTCGTAGCCTCCAGAAATAGTTCCATTATTACTTTGGTTTTGGGCTGACGCAGTTTTTGTTACTAAAAAAATGATAAATACTGCTGTTAGTTTTCTCATGTATTTTATTTTTTTGTTGTTGTTATTTATTTTTAATGGTACTCGGAAAATCGCATTACTAAGGTTGGGGATGGTTAGATTGCTTTTTTTCCCAATAATAAACCCAACAACTCATTTATCCGAAAAATCCAAACGCTGACAA
>CAIOLR010000353.1 GCA_903859135.1 uncultured bacterium
GGGGTAAGAACTCGCATATCTGATGATTTTCTTTGGCTGCCTTTTGTAACCTACCACTACATTGTACATACTGGCGATACCCAAATTTTAGATGAATCATCCCATTTTTTGGAGGGACGTCTGCTTAATCCCAAAGAAGAGTCTTATTATGAACTTCCAACCCACTCTAAAGAATCAGCAACATTATATAATCATTGCGTAAGGGCTATCCAGCATGGATTAACCTTTGGTGAACACGGATTACCGCTCATCGGTACAGGAGATTGGAATGATGGCATGGACCGAGTAGGCCATCATGGCAAAGGAGAAAGTGTTTGGCTAGGCTTCTTTCTGTATGATGTTCTCACCAAGTTTATTCAAATAGCCAACTTGCACAACGACTGTACTTTTGCAGCCCAGTGTAAAACCTATGCAGACACCTTGAGTGCTAATCTTGAAAAACATGGCTGGGATGGCAAGTGGTACCGAAGAGCCTATTTTGATGATGGCACCCCACTCGGATCTGCAAGTAGTACCGACTGTCAAATTGATTCTATTTCTCAAAGCTGGTCGGTATTATCAGGAGCTGGCGAAACGAAACATTCGCTGATGGCAATGAAGTCGGCAGAAAACCGATTAGTGAAGAAAGATACCGGTATCATACAACTCTTAGATCCTCCCTTTGACAAAGCAAACATAGATCCAGGCTATATCAAAGGATATGTTCCTGGAGTACGAGAAAATGGTGGGCAATACACCCATGCTGCCATCTGGATGATCATGGCCTTTGCCAAATTAGGTGATAAGCGTCGCACCTGGGAATTATTGCAGATGATCAACCCACTGAACCATGGCAAAACGAAGGAAGAAGTAGCAATTTATAAAGTAGAACCCTATGTCATGGCAGCTGACATCTATGCGATTCCTCCACATGCAGGCCGTGGTGGATGGACCTGGTATACTGGATCTGCGGGCTGGATGTATCAACTGATTATAGGATCTTTTCTTGGCTTACGAAGAGAAGCAGACAAGCTGAGATTCGAGCCATGCATTCCTGCCGACTGGAAATCATTTAAAGTCCACTACCGATATCTTGATACCATGTATCATATCTCGATTCAGCAAAAAAAAAGTGCTAAAAAAATGAGTATAATTATCGATGGTCAGCCTCAGGAGGGAGAAACTATTATGCTAATCAATGATAAAATTGAGCACGACGTGCAAATTGAACTGAAATGACTGACTAAACCCAATCAAGTATATATTTAAAAAAAATAAACTCAACATGAAACCATCATGAGCTGCTGCTCACAAACTCTGAATAATTAATTTGGCCCATGATCGCTTCATGGCCACTAAAAATCAAATTATACACATGAAAATTCTTTTAACTGGTGCAACAGGATATATTGGTAAACGGCTTTTACCTATTTTAACAGAACAAAATCACGAAATAGTTTGTTGTGTAAGGGACAAAAATAGATTTCACTGTCCCCCAGAATCCAAAAAAAACGTTCGAGTGATAGAGGTGGATTTTCTTAAAGAGGAAACGTTAAAAGCAATCCCGAAAGATATAGAAGCAGCTTATTATTTAATTCATTCTATGTCTGGTTCTGCAAATAATTATGATGAATTAGAGCATATATCGGCTGAAAATTTTGTAAAAAGAATAAATCAAACTAGTGTAAAACAAGTGATCTATTTAAGTGGAATAGTAAACGATACATCTCTTTCTAAACATTTATCGTCCAGAAAGCACGTGGAAGACGTTTTATATACTGGGAAATTCGCTACTACCACCCTCAGAGCTGGAATTATTATTGGCTCTGGAAGCGCTTCCTTCGAAATCATAAGGGACTTGGTGAATAAACTTCCTATAATGATTGCACCCAAATGGATAAATACAAAATGTCAACCCATAGCCATTGCCGATGTGCTCGAATTTTTATCAAAATCATTACTAAATCCTGTAACCTATAATCAAAGTTTTGATATTGGAGGGCCTGATATTTTAACATATAAAGCGATGTTAATGGGTTTTGCTAAAGCAAAGAAATTAAAGCGATGGATTTTTAGCGTTCCAGTAATGACACTTAAACTATCTTCCTATTGGTTGTACTTTGTAACTTCTACGTCCTACAAACTAGCTTCCGCTTTGGTCAATAGCATGAAAGTAGAAATAATTTGCAGAGACAATAAAATCAATACTTTACTGAAGGTAAAGCCTATGTCTTACGAACAAGCAGTATCAAAAGCATTAATAAAAATAGATGAAAGCAATATTGTTTCCAGCTGGAAAGATTCACTGGCTAGTGGCCAACTTACAGGCAATATTTCTGAATATTTAAAAATCCCTACACAAAACTGCTACATCGACCTACGAAAAAAAAAAATTGAAAACCGAGATTATACGATCGAAAGAATATGGTCAATTGGTGGAGATACAGGTTGGTATTACAGTAATTGGCTTTGGAGCCTACGTGGTTTTATTGATAAATTATACGGCGGCGTAGGATCAGGGAGAGGAAGAAGAAATAAATATGATATTCATGCAGGAGACACTTTGGATTTTTGGCGTGTATTATATGCCAATAAAGAAAAAGGAAATTTGATATTGTTTGCAGAAATGAAGCTACCTGGACAAGCATGGTTAGAGTTTAAAATTATAAAAAACACACTTTATCAGACAGCAACATTTAAACCCAAAGGCATCTGGGGTAAATTATACTGGTACTCTGTTTTACCTTTTCATAGCTTTATTTTTAATGGAATGTTGGAGAATCTTATACACAAAAAATGAATAAAAATCAGGTGCAGTACAATTCAGGTTGGTGTAAATTTTCAAGCACAAAATGAATTTAATACATCAAAAAATCAGTGAATAATATGCAACGAAAGTGGATTCACCGTGATTTGAATATTCGCTTCCATCAGCTCTGGCTCACCATCTAAGTGAACAATTCCAGCTTTTTCTCTGCGAATTATAATATCCCTACCTTTTATAATTTCTATATACTTCGATTGATGTGCAGTCTTGTTAACCAAATGAAAACCGATCATCGGAAGATAATATAAGGGGAAGCGTTTTATAATACATACATCCAACAAACCATCTTTCACAGATGCAAGTGGAGCGATATGGGCGTTATTTCCATATTGAGACGAATTGGCGATACTGATGAGAAAAGCCTGCCGATTAATCACTTCGCCGTCAACCTCAATCGTATAGTATTGTGATTGATAACTGATAACCTCGGTCAATACCGTATGTATATAGCCTGTCAAGCCCCTAGTTTGATTATTAGCAAAACAAGCACTGACATGTGCATCAAAACCAACTCCAGCTATACCAAAAAAATAACGATTGTTAAGTATCCCTGAATCAATCCGATCCACATTCAACCCATTCAATCGCTTTATTGCTTCCTTTTCATTAACGGGAATGCCCAATGTCCTAGCCAATCCATTTCCCGACCCAAACGGGATAATACCCATTATTTGATCACTGCCCACTAAAACAGATGCAACTTCATTAATAGTTCCATCGCCACCTACGGCAACAATAATATCTACCCCCCATGTCTATCGCTTGCTTGGCAAGCTGGTGCGCATGATTTATTCTTTCTGTGAATACGAAGTCAGGATTGAATTTATCTAAATCCAGATATTGAATAATCTTATCTGGAAAACTGCGCTTATCCTTACCGCCAGAAATTGGATTGATGATAAAAAGGATATTTTTCATGTGTTTAATTGTTTTTTATCGGCCATGAAGCTGTCATAAGCTGAATTAATTATTAGGGTTTGTGAGCAGAAGCTCATGACGGTTTCAATCAAAATATGTCCAATGTTAAATCGGGCGAAGTTAAGCTAATAAAAACATCCTCCCTTGATTTATGACGTTAAATGAGGCCAACAATGCATGCCACC
>CAIOLR010000354.1 GCA_903859135.1 uncultured bacterium
ATTTTGGGGATTTTTGAAATTACCAATCAAAAAGAAATAATTATTGATGACCTAAACCCCAATTATATTACCTCAGGTTTGACGAAAATTTATTCAGCATTCAATGAGGATTTCATCATTTATGATGGCAGAGTCGGATCAGCGTTGTGTTATTTGATTAAACAATTCCTGATAGAAAAGAAAACAAACTTTATTCCAACAGAAGTGCTATAGCTCCACCCAGAATTGTAGGAAGATGACAAAGGATACCCACCAATCACAGTTCCAGGAACATTCGAATAAGCCATCGTGAATTTATATTCACCGCCTGCCGAGTTGCCAGGATCAGAGATGTTGAAATCTATAGAAGCCGAGAATGTCTTTCCAGGCAATCCTGAAAAAGATAGTCCATGATATGTAGTTGCCTGTGTAGTTCCAATAGTATTACCATAGTTTTCTTGGGTAAGTATATAATAATTGCTTACATATTCATCTGATGTCCTAGGGTATATTGTAAGTAGATAGTTCAAACTAGCGGTCATTGATTGACCGGCCTCACCATATGTAGACCCTGTAATCTTGTCGGTGACGCTAAGCGACAATGTTGGTGCGACATATGGGTAAAGAACTTTTCTAAGAACCTCAGACAACGGCCAATTCTGCTGCGTGGCTGTTATAGGGCTGTCATACGAATTTGAAGAAAAAGAGAATAATTCATTCACGAGAATTCCGGCATCTCGTGCGAGTGTTGACGGATTACAGGATACGTAAACAATTTGCTCAGGCTGCCATTTTTTTAGGTGTTGTAAAACTTCAGAGGCTCCAGCTCTTGATGGATCTAGCATGATTTTGTTATATTTTTGTCTGGCCCAGGGTTGGTCGCTAAGGTCTTTACTTAAATCAGCCGCATAAAACTCAACATTAGTGATGCTATTATAGCGTGCATTTTCTATGGCATGATTGACCAAAGGCTGATCACCTTCAACTCCCACCACGCGTCCTGCAAATTTCGCCATTGGCAAAGTAAAATTACCTAAGCCACAAAATAAATCCAGCACGGTATCATTCTTATTAAGATTTAATGTCGCCAGAACCCGATTAATCATTTGTTTGTTAATCTCATAATTAACTTGTGTGAACATGGCGGGTTTGAATTTAAATTCTATATTTTGGTCGGGTAGGGTATAGGTAGGAATGATCTCTGGTTCACCGTCAAGGGGTAAGATTGTATCGGGGCCTTTCGATTGCAGGCAGATACTTATATTGTGTTCATGTCCAAAAATACGCATACGTTCTTGATCGGCAACGGTTGCAGGCTCTAGTACACGAAATGAGAGGACGCATTGATTATCTCCAATGGCAACTTCAATCTGTGGAATTTTATCTCTGATAGTTAGTTCAGAGATCATTTTTCCTAATGCTATCAATTTGGTGCCAACTATTGGGTGCATCACAATACAGCTATCAATTTCAGCCAGATAGGGATGACGTCTTTCTCTAAAACCAACCAGCACTCGATTTTTTTTAACAACGTATTTCACACCCATCCTTGCTTTACGCCGATAACCCCAATGAGGGCCGTCCAGAGGTGGCCAAAGTTGAGTGAGCTCGACTTTACCGATACGTTTGAATTGGTCAATAAGTAATTCTTGTTTGATGTTGATTTGTGCAGACGATTCAACATGCTGAAAGCTGCAGCCACCACAGACTCCAAAATGAGCGCATTTTGGATTTACACGATCAGCGGCTTGAGTTAATAGTGTAGAGACTTTACCCTCGGCATAATCTTTACGGCTTTCGGTGTAAATAAATTCAATTTCTTCCCCCGGCAATGCTTCGTCAATGAATATTACCTTGCCATCAACATGAGCAAC
>CAIOLR010000355.1 GCA_903859135.1 uncultured bacterium
AGAAGACTCTGCAGAAACTATGAGCTTTTGATCGATTCTGCAGAATATATGACCAAATTATCCGCTATAAAATTATTGTTGAATAAAATTTAAACAGGCTCTTATAAAAACCATAAATAAAATGAAAACTCAAAAAGTATTATTGGAGCTAGAGCTCCCAGCCGACAATTTGAAAGCATTGAGCCCAATTATGAAAGATGGCAAAATCAAAATTGTCATGGGTAAAGATTCATTTGTTGCTTGTAATGCCGCATTTTCAAAGTGAACAACGAAGCAAACTTTTGAAAACGTATTATTTATAAAAAGGCTGACAAGAGTGAAATAATCAGCCCAGTTCCTACATAATTGGGCTGATTTGAGTTTATTTTCAATCTATCGAATGCTTGAGTGGATGAACTTTTTGTATGTCTTAACTGAAAATGAATACGAACAACGAAAAAATGGACCAATGAAGATACCCAGTACTGACGAGATCCTATTACAGCTCAAAGATTACAGCAATGACGATTTAAGTCGATATACTGTACTGATGAAAGATGCTTTCCAGCAGGTTGGACCTATTTTTACAAAGCCTCAATACGTAGATTTCTTTTGGCATTGTGCTTCAACTGTTCCTGGCTGGATTGCGGAAGTTGTGTTGGCAAACGCAGATGCAGAAAGTCAGGGGGCTAAAAAACTAGTAGATCTGTGGAAGTCAACCACGATTGACAAAGAGATTGAGGACTCGATCCTGTTTCATGCAAAGGATGAAGCCCGACATTCGCACTTATTTGTCAAACTTGATTCCATCGCATTCCCTGAATCAAACACAGATGGTGAACTTTCGAAAATTAAGGATGGTCTGACAAAAATCAATAGTCATGATTTAGTTAAAGATGGCGTAAGTGTTTCCAATTATGATCTTTTAGATTATCTCGTTCAAATGAATATGGGCGAAATAAGAACACTTGTTCATATGCACTTCCTCGGTCCAGTTATTTTTGCGATGACTCCCAAAGAAAGTAAAGACAAAGTGTATACCATACTCCAAGGACTTGCCAAAGACGAAGTCATACACATAGGTTATACCTCAAAGCTGATCGAAGATTGGTGTAACGATAGTAACTATACTGTAGCGAAACACTTGTATCATAATCGCTTAATGGATTTTCACAAGCATACTATTTCCCAGACAGCAGATACGATAAAAAAATATGGTCAGAACCAGTACCCTGCACTTTTAGAAATTTGATAGGTGTTTGGGTAAAAAGATAGATGCTGGCACATTTTAGTAATGTGCACATAAAAGTTGGCACGTCTCAATACGAATTAACAAATGGAATTACCCCGAAATCCACCATGGTCAGGGCGCAATAGTCTAAAAGCGCAAAGATAGATGATATCACAAAATTTTCATTATCATGGACAATAACAGAAATGAAGTAATTGTAAAAGTAAAAGCTGGTACTAAAGCTCGAATTGTGGAAACAAACGAAAAAGATTTGGGATCTAGAGACGTGCATATAGATGTTCCTCAAAATTTGAAAATCTCCGTTAATCGAGCTCAAAAAGAGTTTAATGGAAGTGTATCTACGATGACCATGTGTGGTTAGTCAAAAAAAGACTGTTGGTTGGTATTAATCAACAGTCTTTCTTAAATAAGCTTATTTCACAATAATTTACTTTTCACATAAATAGTATGGACATAGTTGATTTTCCTCGATTAAGACATTTCACGATGCTCAGTAATAGTTCAGAAGAAGTATTGCATACTGTAGTTGGAACAGAACATTTTGAGCTCAAAGAATTTTTGGGAAGTAGGGATACTTTCCTAAACGTAAAACGATACTTCGATGGCAGACATTCGATAGAAGAAATTAGTCGAATAACCAACGTAGACAAGGGAGATATTCGAGAAATAGTGGATCAGTTTTCGGAAATTGGGATACTAAGGGGAGAGCCTTCAAATTCCTTATTGATTCCTAAAGCGGAATTTTTGCAGAAAGTGAAAGAAAGTTGTCTCATGTGGCAGAGGCAAATAGGATGTCACAAGCTTTTTAATCTACTTGCGGTAAAAGCGTTGAGAAAAGAAGTGCTCATCGGCCTTTTTTTAGAAACGTATCATTACGTGAAATCGGCTCCTGAACATACAGGCAATGCATTGGCACATTGTAAAAATGAAAGTTGGAAAAAAATCTTAGTGGACTATTTAGTAGATGAATATGACCATTCCGACTACTATATCGATTGTTTGGTTGAACTAGGCATCCCAAAAGAAAGAGTAATTCAAGCGCATGCTTTAATTGGTACCTCTTCATTGTTGAATATGCTGACTGATATCGGCAAAAAAAGCACGTTGGGCTATTTGGCTTGTACAAGCTTGTTTGAGGCCAATAAACATGATTTTCAAAATTCAACAAGAGTGGTTGAAGATATATTTAAGCTTTACGGATTCCCGCTGAGTGCACTAAGTGGACCTCTTGAGCACCTTGAGCAAGATGTTCAGATGGGTCATAATGATTTATTGAGTGAGGCTTTAGAAGATGTGGAATTTATCAGCGCAGAGGATGCACACTATGCCGTAAATTGTGTTCACGATCTGAAACATTCGTTTGATCAGTTTCATGACCAAATAATTCAATATTATTCGGATATATCTAACTATATGCCACGACTACAGGTTGATTATTACTCATTATGAAAAAGTTTGATGGGTGCATAATAAGTGTGCACCCATCAACTTTATTTACTGTTCGATGCCTCAGACTTCGAACGAATACGGTGCTTTGATTCAGACTAGCTGAAGTAATAGTAAATGATTAGAGGAGAGTTGTATACCATTTTGTGTTTTGTTACGTATGCCCCTAGAGAACATTACATTTAAACTGAATGAATCGTTACGAATAGAAGATATTATCCAGGTATTTGATAGCTCAGGTATAGTCCGCCCAACAGATGATGAAAGTCGGATTGCGGCCATGTTCAAAAATTCTAACCTAATTGTGAGTGCTTGGGATGATGATCGATTAATAGGAGTTGCTAGGGCATTGACTGACTTTTCGTATTGCTGTTATCTTTCAGATTTGGCAGTGAATAAAGATTATCAAAATAGAGGCGTGGGGAAAAAGATGGTCGAAATAATAAAAAATAAGCTCGGTGAAAAAGTGATGTTTTTATTATTATCGGTACCAAGTGCGATGGAATATTATCCAAAAATTGGTTTTGAAAAAGTTCCCAATGGATTTATTATCAAACGGAAAAAATAGCTCAAGTCAGACGCTGCTAAAAAGGCAGATATTTATTTGAAATATTCGTTGATGATGCCTACAAGTTCGCTTGATATATAGCCATTGGTGGCAACGATTTCGCGTAATTCGACGGGCTGAGTCCCTCCTGAAAAATCAATAATATCGCCGCCTGCCTCTCTCACGATTACAATTCCTGCAGCCACGTCCCAAGCGTTCAGATTGTACTCAAAATATCCATCAAATCGGCCGCAAGCGACATAGGCCAAATCCACCGCAGCAGAACCGATCCGACGTAACCCATGACACCTCTGCATCAGTTCTTGAAATAATTTCAGGTAAGGCTCTTGCTTCCTAAAATCATAATATGGAAAGCCTGTTGCTAGTAATGTATTGGATACATGTGGAATTTTAGATGTTCGAATGATACGGTTGTTTAAATAGGCACCGCCATTTTTCCAAGCGTAAAAACATTCATCTCGATTTATTTCATAAATGACTCCCAAAACCAATGCGTCATTTAATTGCAGTGCAATGCTGATTGCAAATGTGGGAATTCCATGAATGAAATTGGTTGTTCCATCTAGTGGGTCAATAATCCAGTTATAGTGCTCGCCTACTTTGTTGATGGTTTTTTCTTCCGTTACAAATCCCGCTGATGGAATTAGTTTGGAAAGTCCTGTTACCAATTGCACTTCTGCCGTTTTATCAACATAGGACACCAGATCATTTAATCCCTTGTACTCAATACGTTCGTGATTAAATGATAGGCCTTCCTGACGGATAAACACTCCAACTTTTTTGGTAAGGTCGATTACTTCTTGAGTTAGAGTAGCTAATTCCATTGTTTTACAGGTTTAATTCTGGATGCTTACGCGCGCGGTATGTAAAGTAAAAAATACCTGCGATACCAGTCAATATGAAAGTAAAGGAAATAAGTTCTGCTTGAGTTGGGTTAAGGCCTAGTATATGATATTTGGTGTTTACCCGAATAAGCTCGATTGTGAAGCGCTCAAGTCCGTTTAAAATTAGATAAATAGAAAATAGTAAACCTGGTATTTTGATTCGTGTGCGTAAAGCCCAAAGGAGTACAAATAATAGCAGGCAAATAATAGATTCATACAAGGGTGTTGGGAAAACGCCTATTGGAAGTTCGTTGCAAAATTTGCCTAGGCACCCTGCTATCGGAACGCCTTCGTGTACTACATTGTGTGGATATTTAAATGCCCAAATCCAATCAGGGGCCCAGTTTAGCCAATGCGGTTTTAGAGTCAGGTTTTCAATTCCCCAGTCGCCATCACCAGACAGGTGGCATCCCATACGTCCAACAGCGTATGCCAACATCATCCCTGGTGAGCCAATATCGATCATATGTACCCATTTGATGCTATTTTTACGAGCAATGTACAGCACCGTCGCGCCACCAAAAATCAATCCACCATAAAAAGTTAATCCACTAAAAGAGATCAATCGTTGGATCGGATCTCTCATAAAATCATTCCAATTTTCTAGATTATCAAAAATTTTAGCACCCAAAAATCCCCAAATAGCAGCCCACATGATCAGCGTGTTCATCAGCTGATAGGGGTGTACCGTTTCCTGAATCAGTTTTGGCTGAGCTAATCTTTGTTTTTTATTTTCAGCATAAGCCCAGTATATAAATAGGGTAGCTAAGGCGATTCCTCCCATAAAACTACCCCGTGCAGACAGTAGAAAGCTTTGTGGGTCGGATACAAATTCAGTGTAATGAAGCGCACCATCGAGTAATTTATAACCCATCACAAAGCCAAACAAGCCATTTGAAATGAGCTCAAATGGGGTAATTGATTCGCCGATTGTCAGGGTGCGAGTAAAAGAATGAATCACTCCTTGAGATTCTTTTCGTTTAAATTCTTCATTAAATGCCCAGTAACCAGCCACAAAAGCAAGCGCAACGAAAAAACCAAACGTTTGAATAGGCAAAGGAATGCTTATTCCGGTTAGGTACTCAATAAGATAGGTCAGTGTTGGGAACATAATTGGGTGTGTATAGATTTAATGATGGACTAAAATTTCGGCGACTTCAGTAACCTCGACCTCGCCGTTTACTGTGATATTTTTGAGCTTAACGGATTTAAGTTCATTCACCCAAAGAGGATCATATTCAACTCGTGCCTTTACATAGTTACGCGAAAAACCATGCATATATCCATCTTTGATATCACCCTCAAACAGCACTTCAACCACTTTGTCGAGTTGACTTTGATAGAATGCATGACGTTTTTTCTCGGATAGAATGTGGAGCATTTTGCTTCGATCAGCACGTTGTGAGCCGGGCACGGGGTTCTCCATTTCTGCAGCTGGCGTATTTTCCCGTTCCGAATACGTAAAGACATGTAAGTATGAAATATTTAATTCATTCAAAAAGTGATACGTATCTAGAAAATCTTCACGCGTTTCTCCAGGAAATCCCACAATGACATCCACGCCTATACAACAATCGGGCATCACTTCTTTAATTTTGGCAACACGCTCTACATATAGTTCGCGGCGGTAACGACGACGCATCAGTCCCAATATTTTATTTGATCCCGATTGTAATGGAATATGGAAATGAGGTACAAAATGCTTAGAGCTCGCTACAAATTCAATAATTTCGTTCGTTAATAGATTGGGCTCGATGGATGATATGCGTATGCGATCGATCCCTTCCACTTCATCCAATGCCTTAACCAGATCAAAAAAATGATCTTCGCGTTTGCCATTCCGGATACCAAAGTCACCCAAATTTACGCCTGTGAGCACAATTTCTTTCACTCCAGAGGCGGCTATTTCATGTGCTTGTTTGATTACATTTTCAATGGTTTCGCTTCTACTTGTACCTCTAGCCAGAGGGATAGTGCAGAATGTACACGAATAATTACAACCATCCTGAACTTTTAGAAAAGTACGTGTCCGATCTCCAAAAGAATACGCACCCACAAATTGATTGGTTTCTGAGATGGGTTGATTATAGACTACAGGTTTTGTTTTTTTAGTTAGATCGGTGATATGCTCAATAATCTGAAACTTTTCGGCAGCACCCAGCACCATGTCAACCCCTGGAATGTTCGAAATTTCTGCTGGTTTCAGCTGTGCATAGCAGCCAACAATCGTGATGTAGGCATTTGGAGCGTATTTGAGTGCTTCTTTTACAACCTTACGACATTTTTTATCCGCATTTTCTGTTACCGAACAGGTGTTGATGATATAAATGTCCGCTTGGTCGGTAAAATCAACGGTTTGAAAACCCGCTTGGCTAAACTGACGGCCAATTGCGGAGGTTTCGGAGTAATTGAGTTTACAACCCAACGTGTAAAATGCGACTTTTTTATTCATGATGGATTACAAAAGTACAAAATTCCAAGTAGGGGCAGAAAACCCGTGGGTGTACGACACATTGGAATGGACTTGTTAACGTACGTCACATCTTTACTAATTGTAACTTACGACGAACCAAAATATAAAAATAGTCCCAGTGTATCAGGAGGTTTGATTACTATTTAGTCTCACCCAAGCACCAGAAAAAAATCAAACAATATTTTTATATATTGGATAATCCTTGCTTATTTATCAAGCCTATGACCAAAATCAAGAAGTTAAAAAACTAAATCAGTCATTGTGAGAATTCATTTTTTATTTACTATCCTGATCGTTTTGTGTTGCCAATTTATTTTTGCTACCGTTGTGGCAAGTCGCTTACCTTGTAGTGATACGACTCGGATAGATTCAACCATTCAGAAGGATGTGATTGATCTTTTACACCATGTTTTTAATAAAAAAAAATTAATTGACACTCTAAAAACTCAAAAAAAAAATAAATATTTCCTTTATTCCAGCTATTGGTTACACCTTGTCAACAGGTTACGTCATAGGCTTGAGTAGCCTTACGAGTTTTTTTACAGCAGACAGTCACAGGCAAAATGAGTCTGTGATCAACCTTCAGGCCTTCTATAACTCGCGTCGTCAACAAATTTTTTTGGCTCAGTCCAATATATTTATGAACAAAGATCAAGTTAAATTTGCAACTGACCTCAGGATTAACAGATATCCCGATGTTACTTATGGATTAGGGAATAGAACAACTTCCTCAGCTGCCGACAGCATTATTTACAACTATATCAGGTTTTATCAAACGGTATTAAAAAAAGTAACCCCCAATTTATATGTTGGTGCTGGGTATTGTTTAGACTACCATTATAACATCGTTGACGATGGAACTACAAAAAATCCCACTTCCATCTTTAACAGATATGGTTTAACAACTAGTTCACGTTCTTCTGGCTTTAACCTCAATGTATTATTTGATACACGATCTAGTCCGATCAATTCTTTAAAAGGGACTTACGCGAATTTTTTCTATCGAAGTAATCACATCTCTTTGGGCAGTGATTCAAAGTGGAGCAGCATACAGCTTGATCTGCGTAAATACGTTAAACTATCCGATCATTCAAAAAATATTTTGGCTATTTGGAGTTACACGTGGTTAAGCATTGCGGGCAAACAACCGTATCTCGACCTACCCAGTGTCGGGAATGACACGTACAACAACACAGGTCGTGGCTATGAAACAGGCCGATTCAGAGGGGAAAATATGCTTTATCTGGAAGGAGAATACCGTTTCGGCATTACAAAAAATGGTTTACTGGGTGCTGTGGGTTTCGCTAGTTTACAAAGTTATCCTCGCGGTGTAACCAGTAAAATAAGAAACTTCATGCCTGCGGGAGGATTTGGCCTTCGAATTAAAGTAAACAAAAAAACGAATACCAATCTGGCTATTGATTATGCAATAGGCGTTGATGGGTCGCGTGGCCTATTTGTCAATTTAGGGGAGATATTTTAAGTTCAACCAAAAAATAAATATCCCACAAATATCGCTGCAATCACGCCCACTAAGTCGGCCAAAAGTCCTGCTGTAATTGCATATCTGGATTTTTTAACCCCTACCGAACCAAAATATAAAGCCACAATGTAGAAAGTAGTATCAGCAGATCCGTTGAATATGCAAGACAATCGACCCACAAATGAATCAGGGCCAAATGTTCTCATCGATTCTAACATCATCGCACGAGCTCCTGATCCGGTAAGTGGCTTTAAAAAAGCTACTGGTAAGGCATCTGTAAAGCGCGTATCTGTACCTAAGTAGACAAAAATCCATTTAAAGCCATCTACCAAAAAGCCTAAAGCTCCCGAGTGTCTAAAAACACTTATTCCTGCAAGCATGGCTACTAAGTATGGAATAATTTTTACCGACGTTTCGAACCCACCCTTCGCACCCTCGATAAAAGTTTCAAACACATTTACTTTTTTACGTAATGCACCCCATATAAACAAAACAGGGATAAACAAAAGCATCGCATTACTCACTACTTTGGATACTTCACTAATCTGCTCCTTATTTAAATAGACCGTAAAGTACCATACAATAAGACCAATAAAAGTAGAGAGGCCTAAAAACCAAGCAATCACCACCCGATCCCAAAGATTGATTTTTTGCCAAAAAGCACAAATAAGCATGCCTGCCAAAGTAGCTGCATAGGTCGCTATGATGCAGGGGATAAAAATATCAGAAGGGTCCTTCGCACCCAAAATGGCGCGCTGTGCAATGATGCTGATAGGCAAAAGCGTTAAACCCGACGTATGCAGCACCAGAAACATAATTTGTGCATTGGAGGCTGTTTCTTTTTGAGGATTAAGCTCCTGAAGACTACCCATTGCTTTCAAGCCTAAGGGAGTAGCGGCATTATCCAAGCCTAACAGATTTGCCGAAAAATTCATCATCATTTGCCCCGTGGCGGGATGATTTCTAGGGATTTCTGGAAACAAGCGACTAAAAAATGGCCCTACGATGCGTGATAAAAATCGGATGGCTCCTGCTTTTTCACCAATATTCATAATTCCCAGCCAAAATGCCATTGTGCCAATTAGTGGGAGCGCAATTTCCATAATGGATGATTTTGTGGAATCAAATAATCCATCAACCATCAATTTGAAAATCGCTGTATCTCCAAAAAAAATAAGCTTAACTAAACCAATAACAAAAGCGATGATGAAAAATGCGATCCAAATATAGTTTAGGGCCATTCCTATGGGGATTTTATCGATTACGAATAATTAAAATTGAAGCGGGCCAATTTATACATTTTGTATCTCAATGCCGGTATTGTCAGACCCTTGAATATACATTGATACCATTTTTATGTTGTCTCCAAATCAGATTTAATATATTTGGGTTCATTTTTTTATACATGAACGTTTTATCCGACAGAATCAATCGACTTTCCGAATCGCAAACCATTAAAATGGCAAAAATGGGGCGGGAGCTTGCAGCAAAAGGGGTTGATGTCATTAACCTCAGTTTTGGTGAGCCCGATTTTCACACACCCAATCACATCAAGGAAGCTGCAAAACATGCTATCGATGAAGATTATACCTACTACACGCCTGTCCCTGGCTATCCTGAGTTACGAAAAGCCATTGTTGCTAAGCTGAAAAATGAAAATAATATCGATTATACCTTCGATCAAATCGTCGTTGGAACGGGTGCTAAACAAGCCATTGCAAATGCCGTGCTGTGTATCATCAACCCTGGCGATGAGGTCATTGTTCCTACGCCCTATTGGGTATCCTATTCCGAAGTCATTAAACTTGCCGAAGGAGTTGCTGTATTTATAGACACCACTGTTGAGCAAGCGTTTAAAATCACCCCCCGACAATTGGAGGCAGCCATCACTCCTAAAACAAAACTTTTTATGTTCTCATCTCCTTGCAATCCAACGGGGAGTGTGTATACCAAAGGCGAATTGGCCGACTTGGTGAAGGTTTTTGAAAAATATCCGGATGTCTATATTCTTTCTGATGAAATTTATGAGCACATCAATTTTATCGAAAAACATGAGTCCATTGCTCAATTTCCTAGCATCAAAGAGCGCGTGATCCTCATTAACGGTTTCTCAAAAGCATTCGCCATGACGGGCTGGAGAATCGGATATCTGGCCGCTAGTAAAGAAATTGCCAGCGCATGCGAAAAAATGCAAGGACAGATCACGTCGGGCACCTGCTCCATCACCCAACGAGCAGGTATAGCCGCATACGAGGGCGGATTGGAAACGGTTTTGGCCATGCAAAAAGAATTTTTAAAGCGCCGAAACCTTGTTTTCGATTTGCTAAAAGAGATTCCCAGATTAAAAACAAATTTACCACAAGGCGCTTTTTATTTTTTTCCAGATGTCACCTCTTATTTCGGCAAATCGTACAAGGACGAAACCATTCGTACTGCTTCCGACCTCTGCAACTTCATATTGGCCAATGCCCACGTAGCGATTGTTGCTGGAGAAGCCTTTGGCGATCCTAAATCTGTTCGTATTTCATATGCGGCATCCGAAGAGAAGCTCATAGAGGCTATGAAACGCATTCGGGAAGCACTCGAAAAGTTGGTCTAGGGCGTGCCCCTGCGGGTCGGGCTATACGTTCCAAGTCCTCATTCTGTTGCGCTTCATTCCGGGCTTTCCTCTTCTATCCCTCACGCAAAAAAAGAAATTCAAGTACATGCAATCACTATTCGATCAATTCAATTCATTAACGATCCTCATCATTGGAGATGTGATGATTGACACCTACATATGGGGCAATGTGGATCGCATTTCTCCCGAAGCTCCTGTCCCCATAGTTTCAATCACAAAAAAAGAAAGCCGTCTGGGAGGAGCAGCAAACGTGGCCCTCAATGTGCAAGCACTGGGAGCTACCCCCTTAATTTGCTCCGTTATTGGAGATGATCTGGAAGGCATCGAATTTCAAAAACTTTTAGCTGACCAAAACTTAAGTGAAGAGGGTATACTCCGTATTCAAGATCGTCCAACGACGGTTAAAACCCGGGTGATTGGCCATCATCAGCAAATGGTACGCATTGACGCAGAAACAGATAAAAGTATATCGCCCAAAGAGACCTCGCTCGTTTTCGAAAAAATTAAACATCTCATCGAAAATAAAACGATTGATGCCATCATTTTCGAAGATTACGACAAGGGCCTCATCACCCAAGAGCTCATACAGCGCACCGTCGAGCTAGCGACACAAAAAGAAATAATCACGGTAGTAGATCCTAAAAAAAGAAATTTTTTACACTACAAAAATGTCACGCTTTTTAAGCCAAATTTGAAAGAATTAAGAGAAGGACTAAAAATTGATATCGATCCCAAGCTCAGCCATGAACTAGAACATGCGGTTGATGTATTGCAAAAACAATTAAATGCGCAGATGGTTATGGTCACCCTTTCAGAGCTGGGCGTATATATCAGTTCAAACGAAGGCAAAAAAATAATGCCAGCTCACATACGCGACATTGCCGATGTTTCGGGAGCAGGCGATACGGTTGTTGCTACCGCCACTTTGTGTTTAGCTGCCAGCCTTGATGCATTTAAAACAGTAGCCATTGCGAACCTAGCGGGAGGACTGGTATGCGAGCACGTGGGGGTAGTGCCTATTGAAAAAGATCAGTTGCTGGCAGAAAGTGAAAAATTGTTTTAGTTATCCAATCGTATTCAAAAATTCAATCAACTTTTGCATCGCCCTGGCTCGGTGACTGATCCTGTTTTTTTCACTGCGGTCCAGATCAGCAAAGGTAATTGCATATCCATCAGGGATAAAAATAGGATCGTATCCAAAGCCTTTTTTGCCAGATGGCCTATGGGCAATTTGCCCGTTGATGGTGCCTTCAAAAAGATATTCTTTGCCATCCATCAGGAGTGAAATTACCGTGACAAAACGTGCTTTTCGGTTGGTGCTATTACCCAATTTTTCTAATACGAGATGCAGATTTTGTTCACTGTCTCGTGTTCCCGAATAGCGTGCAGAATAAATGCCGGGTTCGTTATTTAAAGCGTCTACCTCAAGGCCCGAATCGTCGGCAAAGCAGTTCAATGCAAAACGATCAAAAATATACTTGCTTTTTTGGCCCGCATTTTCTTCAAACGTAGTGCCTGTTTCGGGAATGTCGTCCCAGCAGTGTATATCAGCCAAACTTTTTAAATGGAACTTAGATCCAATCAGTTGCTGTACTTCTTCTAGTTTATGTTGATTGTTGGTTGCAAAAATGAGCTCCATCTGTTAAAACTTTTTCATGACGTTCCAAAATTCGCGTTTTTTATCTTGGTTGGCATCCATTTCGGCTAAGCTGTAGGAGGCCATGATCTTTACATCCCGACAAACCTCGGGTTGATTAGCTGCTAGGGTAGGGGGGAGCCCCAATTGTTGTGGGTTGATGCCCAATAATACGATTTTGGTGCAGGCAAAAAATGCTTTCAAGTCATCAAAGCATACGTTTGGATAATTGGCACTGTTTAAAATAGCTAAATCTTTAAGTGCTAAACCTTTTGCATGCATGATCTTTAGTAAGGTTTCTAAGGTAGTTGGAGCTATTTGTGGGTGTTTTTTGTCTTCAATGAGTATGAGAAAATAGGTGTTGTTTTCGCCCAAGTAATCGAAATACAAATCGTTCTTTTCGGTAGTTGGAGTTTTTGAGATAGCTGATAAATCTGACTCCATCGACTCTCCATCCTTTTCTTCAATCAAATCTTTATTTTTTGAGATGAGGTAAAGGTCTTCTGTTAGTAAGCATTTTAATGCGGATGGGTCATGGGTATGGAGGGTATGCATTTATTTACGGGGTATTTTGGTTGGCACAAATTTAGATAAATTATGCAGGTGAAGCATTGGCTGACTTTTTAGGAAGTATGACAAATCTGTATCACCCGAAATATTTACTTGTGCTCTCAGCTTGTCGAAGGGTAAAGAGCGATTTATACAGAGTAGATGTTTTATACACCCTAGTCATCACCAAAATAGGTAGTCGGTCCTCAAAAAGTGATTTTTAATTTTTGGGGATAAAAAAAAGTGCAGGCAGAAAAGAATAAGTCTTGAAAAAAATGGAATAAAAAGGCCATCTTCCTTTTGAAGATGTTCATTATTCGCTTAAAATTCATTGCC
>CAIOLR010000356.1 GCA_903859135.1 uncultured bacterium
AAAAAAAAATTAATTTTACATTTGATTTTATTATTCAAAATTCCTACCTTTGTCCTTATTTATTTTTGGGTTAAAAATAGGGTTATATATGCTATAAACTTTGTATACAAATAAATGTATTGCTTTTAGCTAGTTGTTTTAGCTAGCGAAAAGCAATCTTTAAAAGGATTAATAACCATATTTAAACACGTTTTTTATATGGTTCAAATTAAAAATCATTTTTTTATGAATAAGCAAATGTTTGCCTTTTTGTGGGCATTTACCCTATTTTTTACCAGTTTATATGCGCAGGATAACACTAGTCCACATAAAATTGGAACGACAACCATTTCGGGTTTCATCAAAGAAAAAGGTTCGTTAGAAACGTTACCTGGTGCAACTATTTATATCCCCGTATTAAAAAAGGGAACTACAACCAATAGTTATGGATTCTACACGCTCACGGTACCTACAGGTGATTATACTGTCGAGTTTTCATTTGTTGGATTTACCAAATCGGTACAAAAACTATCTCTTGATAAACCTAAGAAGTTGGATATTGAGCTTGAAGCATCCAATGCCTTGCAAGAGGTCGTGATTGTGGGTAATAAAGAAAGCCAGAAAATTACGGAGACCACACAGATGAGTGCTGTAAGTGTTCCCATTGGCCAATTGCAGAGTATTCCCACATTATTAGGCGAAAAAGATGTATTCAGGGTATTGCAATTATTACCAGGTGTCCAAAAAGGATCAGAGCTATCAAGTGGATTTTATGTACGTGGTGGTTCACCTGATCAAAATTTGATCATATTGGATGACGCCGTCGTATATAATGCGAACCATCTATTTGGCTTTTTTTCTGTTTTTAATGGAGATGCTTTAAAAAGTGTAGAGCTCTTTAAAGGAGGTTTCCCTGCACGTTTTGGGGAACGTTTATCATCCGTAACGGTGCTAAATATGAAAGATGGAAACAAGGAGCAATTGCGTGGGGAGGCTGGAATTGGTTTAATCTCATCGAGATTGACTTTGGAGGGCCCTATTAAAAAAGGAAAATCTTCTTTCTTGGTATCTGGTAGACGTACCTATATCGATGCATTGATGCGCCCCCTCATGTCGGCCGATAAAGGTGTCGGAGGATATTATTTTTATGATTTGAATGCGAAATACAATGCATATATCAATGAAAACAATCGATTTTACCTGAGTGGTTATTTTGGACGAGATAAGCTATATGCTTTTAGTGAAAACGACGGTAGTAAGATGGATGCCAGTTTTGGCTGGGGGAATGCCACACTAACCGCTCGCTGGAATCATATTTTTGGAAAAAATGTATTTAGTAATACCTCATTGATCTACAGTAGTTATGATTCTGGGTTTGATTTTGCACTTGGATCACCTAATGGATCTTTTAAGACGGGGGCCTACTCATCCATTAGAGATATTGGTGGCAAATTTGATTTAGACTACTCCTTAGCTTCCAATCATTTTATTCGTACAGGTGTTCGCGTGGTATCGCATCAGTTTAAGCCTAGCGGTAGCTATTATGATCTTCGTAGCTCATCAGGCAATCCCACTACAAATGCAGTTGAAGAAAAATACAATAGTTTAGAAAGTAATTTATTTGTGGAGGATGATTGGAAAATTAACAATCAATTTCAAGTCAATATGGGCCTTAGGGTATCTTCTTTTCTCTCTGGGGATAAAAATTATTGGAACATCGAACCACGTCTTTCGGCAAAATATATGCTCGGCAATGATGTTGCGCTAAAAGCTTCTTATGCACGTATGAATCAATACATTCACCTACTTTCTAGTGCAGGAGTGAGCTTACCAACCGATGTATGGGTGCCATCGACGGGTCGTGTGCGACCTATGCAGTCGGATCAAATTGCCTTGGGTGTGGCGAAAGATTTACCTGAGTATAACTTGACATTATCCCTAGAGGGTTATTACAAAGAGATGAATGATGTTCTTTCGTTTAAGGATGGAGCTTCTTTTGTTGGGCATTCTTCGTCTGATAAAATTTCTAATAATGAGAATCACTCTTGGGAAAGTGATGTGACCACTGGTCAGGGGAAAAGTTATGGTGCCGAATTATTCATTCAACGCAAAGTGGGTAAATTTTCAGGCTGGTTGGGTTACACACTTTCGTGGACTAAATACCAATTTGAGGAATTAAACTTTGGGAAAGCATTTTATCCAAAACAAGATTGCCGACACGATATCTCTTTAGTGGGTATTTATCAGCCTTCACCAAAAATAAAATTTTCGGCTATTTGGGTATATTCTACTGGTTTTCCTGTGGATATTGGTCGTGCTGAGTATACCATTCAAACGCATAGTCCAGTTGAGGGTACTGGCGCAAAAAAAGTGATAGACTATGGTGAAAAGGGTTCTTTCAGGGCAAATGCGTCTCATCGATTGGATATAGGCACACAGTTTATCAAAAAGAAAAATCGAGGAGAACGTATTTGGGATCTGAGCATCTATAATGTGTATAGCAACAGAAATCCATTGATGCATTATC
>CAIOLR010000357.1 GCA_903859135.1 uncultured bacterium
AATTTTAATAAGAATTAAATTAGAAAAACATTAACTTTTTTTAACATTAAATTTGTCTGAATGCATGTATTCGTTCTTTTTTTAAGATATCAGCTAAAATGGCTTAGGTAAATAAAAAAGCATTTTTGAATAATAAAATATGATAAATGTATTTTTTATTCTATATTCACACGAAATGGGGGCTGAGTTTTGCAAATGAATACGATTGCAATTGTTTTTTAGGATGGAAGAAGATTTTGAATTTGATTTTTCCGAAGATCCAAGATTTTCGGTAGAGCGATACGAAGAAATGATCCGTAACAAGGATCAATATTTCTTCGACTCACAGGCTTTTGAGAGTATAGTAGATTATTATATCGAAAAAAATGATCCTATAAAGGCCATTCAGGTTGTAGAGTATGCCATCGCTCAGCATCCTTTTATTGCAACCTTTTTTATTAAGCAAGCTCAACTTTTTCTGATGACCAATCAAGTTGATCGAGCTTTTGACTCCCTGCGTAAGGCCGAAATTCTAGAGCCATCTGAATCGGATGTTTACAGTATTAAGGGTACTATATTTGAGAGTTTGGAACGGTATCAAGAGGCACTCGAGAATTATGAGAAAGCATTAGATCTTGCAGAGCATACGGATGAAATACTGTTGCATATAGCTGGAGTACATCAGTGTTTGAATGATTACGAAACGGCGGTTATCTATCTAAAGCTTTGTTTACAGCAAAATATGGAAAACCATGATGCCCTATATGAGTTGGCATTTTGTTATGATATCCTCGATAAACAAGATGAAAGTATTCAATTTTACACGCAGTATATTGATAATGAACCATATTCATATGCAGCTTGGTATAACTTAGGCAATGCTTATAACAAGATGTGCTTTTATGAAAAAGCCATTGATGCTTACGACTACGCGATATTAATCAAGGATAATTTCGCTTCTGCTTATTTCAATAAAGGAAATGTTTTGGTGCATCTGGAGCGTTATAACGAAGCAATTGACGTGTATAAACACACCTTTGAGTACGAGCCACCAAGTGCTGATACCTATTGTGCCATAGGAGAGTGTTATGAGAAGCTAGAACAAATGGATGAGTCTCGGTTATACTACAAAAAATCGGTTAAGCTCGACCCTCAGCAATCAGATGCCTGGTTTGGGATAGGTGTAACACTTGATTTTGAAGATCGTTATTTCGAGTCATTGCATTATTATAAAAAGGCGTTGGAGTTAGACGATAAAAATCCTGATTATTGGTTTGCAATTGCAGATGCTCAGTATAAATTAAATCAATTGGAAGAATCTGAAAAAGCATACGAAAGGGTGGTGGAATTAAATTCTTTGGATGTGGAGGCTTGGCTTGATTATTCATCCATTTTATTTGAGCAAACCAAGTTACAGGAAGCCATTGAGGTGATGTCAGAAGCGATCAAGAATAATCCAGATGCTGCTGAGTTATATTATAGGATGGTGGCCTATCTTTTTGCTGATGGACAACACAATGAAGCACTTACTTTTCTTGAAACTGCTTTAAGTACTGATCCAGAAAAGCATCATATATTATTCGAATATCTTCCTCATTTACATGATAATAAAATTATCATCGATGTGATTAATCGCTATATCAGCGAATAGTTCTCCTCAGATTAAAAGGGTTGAAGTTTTTTGGTTTGGATTTTTTTCTGAGATTTGCGCAATGAACTATATATTAAAAAATATTCCCGAACGGACGTTAAAACCTCGCCAAAGTGGATTAACGATGGTTATGGACAAAGGTCTTAGTGTTCGTGAAATCGAAAATTTTCTGGAAGTTGCTGGGCCACATACAGATATTGTGAAATTAGGGTGGGCTACCTCCTATGTTACTCCCAATCTTCAGGATAAGTTGATTTTTTACCGAAATGCGGGTATTCCAACGTATTTTGGGGGTACTTTGTTTGAAGCTTTTGTTATACGTAAGCAGTTTGATGATTATCGTCGAGTACTAGATAAGTATAAGATGGAATATGCAGAGGTTTCAGATGGCTCAATAACGATTCCACATGAGGAGAAGTGTGATTACATACGTAAGTTGAAGGAGCAGGTAACCGTTATATCAGAAGTAGGATCAAAAGATTCAGCTAAAATTTTGGCTCCATACAAGTGGATTAACTTAATGAAAGCAGAAATAGATGCTGGTTCATGGAAAGTAATCGCAGAAGCTCGTGAGAGTGGGAATGTCGGTATTTATCGGGATTCTGGAGAGGTTCGTCAGGGGCTAGTTGACGAAATATTAACTCAAATACCTCAGGAATCAATTATCTGGGAAGCTCCTCAAAAAGCGCAGCAGGTCTGGTTTATTAAACTGATTGGTTCGAATATTAATTTGGGAAATATTGCTCCGGCAGATGTTATCCCAGTTGAAACATTGCGTTTAGGTTTGCGTGGTGATACTTTTGATCATTTTCTTGAATAAAAATGGAGTGCTTTTTCAGAACCTGAATAAACCAAAATGGCCATAATTTTATGGGCCATTTTGGTTTCGTGGTGTATCCTTTTAGATTTAAACGGTATTGTTTGCATAAAAATGATATCCCAGTTGTTGTGTTAAATCTTCAGGCAGAGGGGGTAGTTTTTGTCTTTTTATTAAAAAGCTATTTAATTGTGCTAGTTCATGGAATATATAGTGTTTGTCCATTGCTCCTTTTAAATAACCAGCTCCGTTACTACCGCCAGTGCCCATTCTTGAGCCAATAGTTCGACGAACCATATTCAAATGTCTATATCGCCACGATCCTAATTGATTATCAATCTCAAGCAAAACATGGAGTAGTTGAAACGGCAGTTCTAGCATCGGATATCCACGATAAAGCATAATAAACAGTGCCGAACGACAAGCTTTAGGACTGAGTTGTCTTTCTGCAGTGACTGTGGTATCCCTAAATGCTGTTTTAAAAAATTCAATGTTGTTTTTCTCTGCCGCTGATAAATTGTCTATATAAATCTGTTCATAGTCAGCCCAAAAAGGGTGACTGTTCTTTTTTTTTGAGATAGAAGGATAGTTGTTCCAAAATATATCTGTGTCAAAAAAAGGCATTCTCTCTAGCCATGTATTGATTAATTCGAGTATCGATTTTTCCTTTTCTGCAGTTTTGATGAGATCAATATGTGGTGGTTGTAGTTGGGATAGATAGTACTCCTGTCCATAACGGTGCTCATATTTGAGTCCTAATTTTGCCTCCAGTACCTTGAACTGCCAACTCTGAAATCCAGAGGCGGGGGTTAATAAATCTCTGAAATCGAGAAAATCCATTGGCGTCATGGTTTCCATCACGTCGATTTGATGCACTAGTATTTCCAATATGGAAACGACTCTGTTCAAGCGGTGAACAATGGTTTGTAGTTCTGGTGAATTATCGTTGAGCGTAGGTTTACGCATGATTTCTAGTACAGAATCTACTTCAACGATTATCTGCTTGAACCACAGCTCATGTGTTTGATGTATGACGATGAACATCATTTCGTCGTGCGCTGCCACAGATCCAGGCTTGGAGCTTTCTAGTTCTTGTGCATCTAATAATTGATCGAGGTGTAAATAATCGCTGTAATAAGGACATTTTTCCATATGCATACATGTTTTTTTAGTAAGTAGTATTGAATACCTGGATTCTCAACCTATTTCAGGACAAGACACCCCATCCACAATTAAATCAAAATATCTAAATTAAAAAAACAAGATATACCAAATTTAGTATGGTTTTTTGATGTGTACTGATTATAAATTTCCTCTGGCATCCTGTTCTCTTTCTAAGGCTTCAAAAAGGGCCTTGAAATTTCCAGCACCAAATGATTGGGCTCCTTTTCGCTGAATGATTTCAAAGAATAGGGTAGGGCGGTCTTCAACAGGTTTAGTAAATATTTGGAGGAGGTATCCCTCATCGTCGCGATCAACGAGGATACCTAGGTTTTTTAGTGGTTCAATATCTTCATCTATTTGACCAACTCGTGCTTCTAGATTGTCGTAATACGTACTCGGTATTTTTAAACACTCTACACCACGGCTTTGTAATTGGGTTACGGTATCCACAATATTGTTCGTGGCAATGGCAATGTGTTGAACGCCTTCGTCTCCATAAAAATCTAAATATTCTTCGATTTGTGATTTTTTTTTGCCCTCTGCTGGTTCATTGATTGGAAACTTCACATATCCATTGCCGTTGCTCATTACTTTGCTCATCAGAGCAGAGTACTCGGTGGATATTTGTTTGTCATCAAAGGTTAAAATATTTCGAAAGCCCATCACGTCTTCATAAAACTTAACCCATTTATTCATCTGGTTCCAACCTACATTGCCCACACAATGATCGACATGCAATAAGCCAATTGCTTCGGGATTGTATGTGCTTTCCCATTTCCTATAGCCTGGCATAAATGGTCCGGTATAATCTTTTCGTTCAATAAACAAATGCACGGTTTCGCCATAGGTATAAATACCACTCATGCGCAGTTGGCCATGTTCATCACGCCGTGTTTGAGGGTCTAAATAGCTTTTTGCACCACGTGAAATAGTTTGTTGGTACGCATCATAAGCATCATCTACCCAGAGAGCTAATATTTTAACGCCATCGCCATGTTTTTGGATGTGTTTGTTGATGGGATGTTCGGGCTGGAGAGGAGTCGTCAATACCAATCGGATGTTGTTTTGTACGAGCACATACGATGCATAGTCTTTAATTCCGGTTTCTGGCCCAGCATAAGCTAGGCTTTGAAAACCAAAAGCAGTTTTGTAGAAATGAGCAGCTTGTTTCGCATTTCCCACATATAATTCGATGTAGTCTGTTCCTTTGAGAGGTAAAAAGTCGGTTGTTTGTGTTTGATTTTCTAAGGTTTGTGTTTTCATATTTTTCGTATTGGGTCGTGCGATTATATTTTCGTGTGTTGTACTGTGTTGACCGAATTATGGTTATATATGGTGTCATGCAGATAAAAAATCAAAAAGTGTTGAAATTTCAGTACGCATATCTCAATACGAAATAAGCAATAGGGCAAAATAAATTGCACACAAATAAACAACTCGCGCAACTCGTTAAATTACCCATCCGCGCTTTAAATGGCATTAGGTGCTTCAATCGAAAATCAAGCTACTATTTATATCCTATTACCTTAGAAGTCCAACAATATGTCTGGTCGAAGCATAATATTTAGATTGTTCCCCAATAAATTAGTCCACCAATAATGAGAAATAATATCCATTGCCAAAGTTTCAAATAGTTTTTAGCAAATCGCTTTGAAATGCAAACAACGAGCAACCAGGCACAGGCCCAAAACAACATATAGAAAACTAAGAATTTTAAGATAAGTTGCTCGTTGGGTATAAGGTCTGTAAAGTTGATAATCCACAACAGTGCAGATAAACAAATAAAATCAACAGTAACCAAGTGAAACGCACCTCTTGCCATTGTCCATTTTTCTTGTTTGTCAATATACTGGTCAGTGTCAGTCGATGGTTGAATAATTCTAAGAGCCTGTTTAAATTTTATTCAACAATAATTTTATAGCGGATAATTTGGTCATATATTCTGCAGAATCGA
>CAIOLR010000358.1 GCA_903859135.1 uncultured bacterium
AAAAAGTTTGATAAAGATTTTAGGGGGGTAGAAGTTAAAATTGGAAAAAGCTTTTTAAATAAAAATTACAATAAATCAATCTTCGGAGGAACTATATTTTCGGCTTCTGACCCATTTTACGCACTCCTATTTGATCAAATATTAAAAAGGAGAGGTCTAAAAACCAGGGTTTGGTTAAAAAGCGCTGAAATCAAATACTTGAAACCTGGGAGATCAAGCTTATACTTTACGATTAAATTAAGTGATCAAGCAATCGATGAAGCTGAGCACATTTTACGTACAGCAGGTAAATTTGTGAAGGCATACCCCATTGAAATAGTGAATGATCATGGGGAAATATGCGCCTCGGTGATGAACGAAGTTTATATTCGCAACTTATACAAAGGTGAAGAAAACACGATTGCGTATTAAATCTCCTGGCCCATCCCTTATTCTGAACAGACTCAAATGAAAAATGTATACTATTAGATTTTTCATACACCCTTTAAATGTGATCATTATATGAATCTGAAGAGATTAATTCTGGACGGCGAGGGTGTCACACTAGACTTCAAACAAACCATTACCAACTGTGAAAAAATAGCAAAGACGATGGTTTCATTTGCTAATAACAGAGGTGGAAAACTACTAATTGGTGTAGCCAATGATGGGAAAATAGTAGGCGTCAAATCTGAAGAAGAAGAAAAATTTATGATCCTAAAGGCTGCCCACCTGTATTGTAAACCTGCCCTAGATCCTATTTTTGAAGAAATATATGTGGATGATAAAATAGTTCTACAAGTAGAAATTAAGCAAAGCACATTGAGACCACATTATGCGTTGGCAGAAGACAAAACGTGGTGGGCTTATATACGACTAAAAGACAAAAGTGTGTTGGCTAATGAAATAGTCATCGATGTTTTGAAACAAGAAAATAATGATCAGGAGATATACCAGAAATATGTATCAAAGGAAAAAGAGTTATTAAAATATCTTCAAACGAACAGCCGCATCACCACTGAGGAATATAGTGCCATACTGAATCTCTCCCACCGTCGTACACGTTGTATTCTTGTTAGTTTAGTTCTGTCTGGCATTATAGAACTACACGCGACAGAAAAAGAGCTTTTTTTTACGGCTTCTTAAATCAAATAATTATAAGAGCCATATTTTGATAATTTTAATTTGCAATGAAACAACTCTATTTAAAGTACAAGCCACTTTACCAAGCCAATTTAACGCTAGCAATTCCTGTCGTCATCTCACAGCTTGGCCATACGCTCGTCCAAACAGCAGACAGTATCATTGTCGGTCATTTTGCTGGAACCATTGCGCTAGCTGCCGTTGCATTGGTAAACAGCATGTTCCTCATTACGTTAGTTATTGGGATTGGTATTGCCTATGGATTAACGCCACTAATTGCACAAGAAAATGGAAGGAAACAGTATGATGAGTGTGGTAAACTTTTGTCAAACAGCTTACTAATTAATATCATCACAGGGGTATTGCTTTATCTACTCGTTTATTTTGGTTCATTATTAGCCATTGATCATCTGAACCAATCTCCAGAAGTTGTTCATATGTCAAAACCCTATTTGGCCTTATTAAGCTTTTCCATCATTCCTTTGATGATATTCATGGCCTTCAAACAATTTGCAGAAGGTTTGGGCTTTACCCGACAAGCCATGAATATCACCATATGGGGTAATGTATTCAATATAGTCGTTGGAGTTATTTTGGTAAAAGGCTTGTTTGGCATTCAACCAATGGGGGTTATTGGGGTTGGTATAGCCACATTAACGGATCGCATATTGATGATGATTGTGATGCTGTTTTTTGTATTGAAGTCTAAACATTTTACGCCTTATTTAAAATCATTCGCCTTACAGTCTATAGACAAACTACGTTCCATCAAAATACTTAAAATTGGAGCTCCTGTGGCCATGCAGTACACGTTTGAAGTAGGTGCATTTGGCGGTGCTGCCATCCTGATAGGTACCATTGGGGCGGTTCAGCAGGCTGCGCATCAAGTAGCTATGAGCTTAGCTTCCATGACCTATATGATGGCAAGTGGCATTTCTGCTGCTGCC
The DNA here is from genome assembly GCA_903859135.1 of uncultured bacterium. Taxonomy (GTDB): domain Bacteria; phylum Bacteroidota; class Bacteroidia; order Sphingobacteriales; family Sphingobacteriaceae; genus Daejeonella. Next base: position 2,070 of record CAIOLR010000358.1, read on the forward strand.
ACCGTAAATGCAGGCAATAATTATGGTAAAAATGATTTTAAACAACTCCGTTTATCAGCCATATCAAATTACCACATTATGCTGTGTTTAATGACCATTGCGGCACTCGTTTTTATTATTCTGAATGAATACTTACCATGGATTTACACTGCAGACAAATCTGTTATTATGATCGCTGCACAACTATTGATCATTGCTGGATTTTTTCAATTGTTTGATGGTGCACAAGTTGTTGGCTTAGGCATTTTAAGAGGCATAGGTGATGTTAATATTCCAACAGTCATTACTTTCATCGCATATTGGATTATAGGCCTACCCTGTGGATATTATTTAGGTATTGTTCTCAACTGGGGAGTAATGGGCGTCTGGTATGGTTTAACACTTGGTCTTTTGTGTTCAGCTGGATTATTATTTTTCCGCTTTCATTATTTCAGCCAAAAACTGATCTCCAAAGCAATTGGCCTACAAGAGTATCATGGTGAGTAATGCCTAATCAATTTTCAACTTGCATTTTTGTCTGAATTAAGGGAGTGTATAATAAATTCATACTGGGCGTGTCCCTGCGGGCCATGCTATCTGTTCCAAGTCCTCTCTCCACTGCGGGATTTTCATGAATTTAAGGAGTTTTTGTTGCGTCGGATGCATACCCTCAGGGTCTGAGAGGTAA
>CAIOLR010000359.1 GCA_903859135.1 uncultured bacterium
CGAAACTATTGGACATATATCGGATGATACTATCAAGAAATATATTGAAGACCAAAAGAAGAAATAGGCATTGTTAATGGCTGCCATTCATCCCCCGCCTAAAGGCCCAAGTGCAGGGGTTTTCTGGCAGAAGAGTCATAAATCTCTGACATCTGATGAAAACTATATTTCTGAAAGCAAATTAAATAAATCAATATTTAAGTAAACAATTTCCTTACCTATTTTTTTAGGAACCATGATTTTTAATTCTTCCATCTGTCCCAGATACTTTTTTGCTGTATTTATACTTTTAATTCCTAATTGTATGGGTGTATTGTTTTGATCAAGTAGTTTTTGAGGGCTAGTATATGGTTGTTCAAATATTTTTTCAACCACTTCTTTACGAATTTGAGGTAAGTGTGTACTTACAAGCACCAGTGTTTTTTGGAATAGGTGATCTATTTCGTTTATTTTATTAATTGTATAAATGGAAGTTTTCTCTATTGCTTTAAGTATATATAAAATCCAATCATTCCAGCTTCTATTGGTAGTTATCTTGTTTAGATATTGATAATATTCGTCTTTGTTGTTGATTATATAGGCACTCAAGTATAGAATTGGGACGTCCAGTAACTGCTTTTGTATCATCAAAAGGATATTGATAATTCTTCCGGTTCTTCCATTACCATCTCTGAAAGGGTGTATTGCTTCAAATTGATAATGTGAGACAGCTAATTTTATCAGTGGATCATAATTGTATTTTTCATCATCATTCAGATAGTCAATTAGATTATTTAATTTTTGCTCTATTATTTTTTCGCCTCTGGGTGGTGTGTAAACGACTGTTCCTCCAAGTGTGCCGCTCCCTCTTTGTTTTATGACTGTTTCTGTTTGTATTGGACGAATACCATCATTAACTTGTTTAATTTCCTGATAAAGCTTTATCATTAGGCTTGTAGTGAATTTTTCTTCTTTATTTATCAGATTATAGCCATGCCATAAAGCTTGTCGATAATATAGAACCTCTTTGGCATTTCCTTTTAAACTGATGTCATTCCCAGAAAGAGCTCTGTAAAGTTCATCATCTGTTGTAAAAATGTTCTCTATTTCTGTACTAGCCTTTGCTTCTCGAAGAGCAATTGTATTGACCAATACAGACTGATTTGGTAGTTTTTTAGCAAGCCCCTTTAATTCGGCTAATGCTTTATTTGCTTTGTTTAGTGCCTGTAAAATCTCTACTGTTATTACTTTATCATCTGGAGGAGGTAGTAACGGCAAGTGATTATATGGCTGATTACGATCGTATGGTATTGGGGTTGACATTATTTTTTTTATTTTGTCAAAAATAATAATTATTTGATAGTAATTTAAAATAGTATCAAATATTATTAAATTTTGACATTTGACTTATTTGCTGTCAATATATTGATGGCAAATAAGTCAAATGTCAAAAAAATCAATATAATGACAGTTGGAGTAAGACGGATTAGGCGGTGAAAAAAGAATGGAGTCGTCGACGAGTTGATTAGGCTTCGCAGTCAAGCCTTCTCGTCTCTGTTCTTGAAAAAGAACAGGATTCGAATCCTTGTTGCCCACCGCGCAGCTAATTCAATTAGACACAAAGGTAGCTAGTAGCCACGAAACGGGGGCCTTTGCCCGCACGTGTCCACACTCCAAGGTAGTATCTAAAATGTATACATATTATTATATCATGTTGTTCTTTTATTATTAAACAAAGATGTGCTGACATACTCTCCAGCCTAAAGACATGGAGGTTCTACTACCTACGCACAGGCTAATGCCTCACGTTGCCGATAGAGAGCAGTGCCCCTGCTCAAAATATTTTTAGCTGCATTCACATCTGCATTTGATGTGTGTGCGCAG
>CAIOLR010000360.1 GCA_903859135.1 uncultured bacterium
ACTCTGCAGAAACTATGAGCTTTTGATCGATTCTGCAGAATATATGACCAAATTATCCGCTATAAAATTATTGTTGAATAAAATTTAAACAGGCTCTTAATATAACTGATGTTACGCAGTAGGTTGAAAATTTATTTTTTGTACTTCTTCCCAAGCAGCTTTATTAGCGGCGAGATAAATTTTTGCTTTGTCCATCTTGCAAAAATAGTCTATCATATAAATATGAAAAATAGGGGCTGCGTAACATCAGTAATTAATGCTTTAAATCCATCCACCCAAGCATTTGCACGCTCTATTACTGTTCGTTTTTTATACAGTTCCTCATCAAAATAATGCTCTTCTTGATTTTCTTGCTTGGCATTTCTTGGATTGGTTTTGATGTTAGGTTCAATTTCTCCTCGGATACAGATTGCCCTAAACTCCTTAGAGTCAAAACCAGCATCTGCATTGATAAAAATTCCTCTGGTATCAATACCAGCTACTTCTAGTTGATCAATCATCTCCTTAAATGACTTCTCTATTTCAAAAAGATCATGATGGGATCCTTCTTGTGTAGTCGACATAGCGATCATTTGACCCGAATTATCGGCTATAAATAAGCTATTAGTTGTATTTGAAGCTTTTCTTCCTTGATAGCCAACAGCTTCTCTACCTCCCTTCGAACAGGTGTGACTTCCGTCTAATTGTGCACTAGAAAGACCTAGACAGGCCTTTTTTTTCGCTAGTAAATTAGTCCAAACACGCTTCCATGATCCATCCTTACACCACTTTTTGAAGTGGTGATAAATTGAATTCCAGCCCACCAAGACACCTTCAGTAAACTGTTTGATTGGCAGTTGACGCCATTTGTATCCTGTTTTTAATCGATAATGAATAATCATAACTAGTTGACTCTTTCCTAGTTGCGGCTTAGGACCTCGTTTTCCTTTACTTAAATAAGGGCTTATATACTCGTCTATACTATCTTTGTCTAGGGTTTCCAGACTAAATGAGGGTTTATGCTTTTTTACACAAACAAAATTCTTACTTTTTATGGGAACCTTCCTTTTCTAAATCATTCACATTAAAACTTTAAACAAGCTCCTTGTAAGTGTCGGGATTAAGGTGGAAGTTTGCGCCATAATAAAAAAAATTGAGAGCTGTCAATTTCATCTCCATGGTGTTGTGAGCCGTTGTTGAAAGATTAAAAAATCTACAAATGAAACTACTCGACGGAAAGTACATATCCGAAAAGCTAAAAAAACAGATCACGCTCGAAGCAGGTGAAGTACTACGCAATATAGGCCGGAAACCCCATTTGGTAGCTATTCTTGTGGGTGCTGATGGTGCTAGTGAAACCTATGTAGCAAGTAAAATACGGAACTGTGAACAGGTTGGTTTTAAATCTACACTTTATAGGTACCAAGCCAATGTAACAGAAGCAAAATTACTCGCAAAAATTGAAGAAATAAACGATGATACCGAAGTGGATGGGCTATTGGTACAATTGCCCCTTCCGAAGCATATTGCTACCACTAAGGTGATTGAAACGATCGCTCCAGAAAAGGATGTAGATGGCTTTCACCCGATTAATTTGGGACGGATGCAATCCAACTTACTTACCTACATACCCGCCACGCCGTATGGCATTTTATTAATGCTAGATGCGTATCAAATAGACACTGTTGGAAAGCATTGTGTGGTGATTGGTCGTAGTCATATTGTGGGTTCACCGATGAGTGTGTTGATGGCCCGCAATACGAATCCTGGAAATTGTACAGTCACTATTTGTCACAGTAAAACGCCAGATATTAAAAAATTCAGTTTAGATGCCGATATTCTGATTGTTGCTATCGGAAAAAAACATTTTATCACTGCCGATATGGTCAAGGAGGGGGCTATCGTGATTGATGTGGGGATGAATCGCGAAATATCTACCGAAACAAAATCGGGCTATAAACTTTATGGGGATGTTGACTTTGATCACGTTGCACCCAAAAGTGCATGGATTACACCTGTACCTGGGGGCGTTGGGCTAATGACCATCGTCGGACTACTTAAAAACACACTTCTCGCGGCAAAAAAGAGTATTTATTGATGAGCATACTTTGATTTTTAGCAATAGTTAAATGTTTATTTTCTCGTAATTATTGGTGGAGAAAAAAAGAATAAAGTATTAAAAAGATTCAAAGGCTTTCCTTTCCCTGTTAAATTACGCGCATACTTGAGCAAAAAATTGCTCAACTTTCACATCTTGTTTTTCGTTAAATGCTAAGCTTCCTGAATAGGAGGGATGTAGTGGTAAATCTATGACAAACCAATTTTGTCCGTTTAAATAAGATTCGTCATTGTGGATGCGTATCTCATCTAGAGAAATGTTTGAGATACCTTTACCATCTGCTTTTATTAAACTCTCTTTCAGCGTCCAGTATCTATAAAAACTAGTTGTTGGGTTTCCAGATGTTAAAATTTCTTGCCATTGAGTGACGGACATCACATTTTTAAAGGGTTCAAAATCGATTGATTTTATTTCTTCTACATCCACTCCAATTCTTCCATGATTGGTAGTGGCGCATACTACCAAATTACCAGAGTGTGAAATATTAAAATCGATTGGTATATCGAGGTAGGGTCTTTGGTGTGTAGAATAATGAAGGATGAAGGGCTCTGTACAACCATTTTTTTTAAGTGCGTGATACAATAATAATTTGCCTAGTAATGCAGCTTGTTGGTCTTGCCAACGCGTGTAATAGCCAAAATTTTCTACCAAACCAGGAGGTAGACTTTTCACAAGGGCATCAAACTGTTTGCATGCAATAGGTTCGGAATTGAATGTAAAATGAACATTGATCAAAGCACATGTTTAGGTCGCAAGTCTTGCGATGGTTCAAGAAATCCAGAATTGATAAAATGAGTAAAATACCGTTCAAACAAAGTTAGATTCGGGGGATGACACACGATATCAGTTAATTTAGTATACGTTTGCTCTGAGCAAAACGATGTTTCAGTATTGTCTGCAAATTCTTCTTCATTGGTAAAAAGAGACAAAAAGGGATAAAGTGCATTTTGTGGATCATTTTGTGCGCGTGTAAGCAGTTCCTGACGCCAGCTGTCCAATGTACGCGACTCTAAAGGATAGCCTAACGTGCGTACATGGTCGAAGATATCATTCCAGGTAATCATATCTTGACTGATCAGATGAAATATATGACCGAAAGGCAGCGTCTTTTTCGATAGATGCACAATTGCTGTGCTGACAAAATCAACGGGAGTGAGATCAATCGTGCTGTTTACTGTTGGTGCAATCTGAAGTTGGATGCAACTTTTAATTTGGTTCCAAAGTAGATCAGACGTATGACAGATACCAAGCTGACTATGGCCTGTGATGTGACCCAAGCGGTAAATGTTTGCAGGAATTCCACGCGTTTGTGCTTCCATGACCAGGCGCTCGGCGACCCACTTACTTTGTGAATAACCGTCTAAAAGTAGAGGGGATAGATTAAGTGGCGTTGATTCATCAATTTGTTCAAATTGCGTAAAAGCTGCTTTGGGAAATACGCTGAACGTCGAAATATGATGCACGGGTTTTAATTTAGAGCAGCAGGCAAAACGTAGTATTTCCACTGTTCCTTGCACATTCGTCGGTTTTAATAGCTGATACGGATATACAAAATTAACCCATGCCCCATTGTGATAAATCGCGTCAATCTGGCTAGCAAGCTCATGGAATTTTTGTTCGTCCCATCCGAAGAAGGACTCCGACAAGGTTCCAATGAGCGGAATGATTCTGGGCATCCATTCTTCTAATCCTAACTGATACCTACTCATATTTTGATAAATTTTTTGCATCGCTGCTTCAGCATCCGCTGCACGTACCAAACAATAGATGTTTGCATGCGTTTGTTCAAGTAGTTCATGTAATAAATGTGCTCCCACAAAACCGGTAGATCCTGTTAGCAAAAATGATTGAGGCTCGTTTACGATCGGTTGTAGATTTGTTGATGGAATAATTTTCGCATCCAGCTTTATCTCGCTTTCCCAGTCAATAAAATCCACTTTTTTCATCGGATCAATAGCGGTGCTTTTTTTACTCAGATATTCTGCCAATTTAGCAATGGTTTTATAGTCAAAAATATCCCTCACCTGACAATTAAATCCGGCTTGCGTAATCCGATTGGATAGTTGAATACTTAAAATAGAATCGCCACCAATCCTGAAAAAATCATCGGTTATGCCTACTTTTTCTAGGCCAAGTACATCTTGCCAGATAACACTTATTAGTGTTTCGATTTCTTTCTTTGGGGCCATATATCCCGCTGACAACAACTGGAAGTCTGGTTCTGGCAATGCTCCTTTATCTAATTTTCCATTGACCGTTAATGGTAAGGATTCTATTTCTATAAAAGTATGAGGTACCATGTACTCAGGTAATATTTGTGATAAGCGATGCTGAATGGCCTCTCGACTTAACCAGGTGTATGAAAAATCTGAGCTTATTAACTCTCTCTCTTCTGGAGAGGGTGGGGGTGAGGCTACATAATATGCTACCAAGTATTTCTGGCTACCTGTTTCTAGTTTTCGCTCTTTGGCTAATACGCAGGCTTGTTTAATCCCCTTCGTCTGTAGCAATGCATGCTCTATCTCGCCTAATTCAATTCTATAACCTCTAATCTTGACTTGATTATCATACCTCCCAATGAATTCAAGATTTCCATCGGGCAACCAGCGTGCCATATCGCCAGTTTTATATAAGCGCGTGTAACCTTTTTTCTGATCTGCTTCCGTAGCAAATGGATTTGGAATAAAACGAGTCTGTGTCAGCTTTTGCTGATTTAAGTAGCCCCGCGCCAATCCAGCACCGCCGATGTATAACTCACCTTTGACTCCGATGGGCACAGGGGAATTGTTGGCATCAAGTACATACACTTGTTCATTAAATAGTGGTTTACCAATAGCAGGTTTAGTAGCCTCTTTAATCTCATAGGCCGAACTCCATATCACTGTTTCAGCAGGTCCATATACATTGAATACCTTTTTAAATGATCGGGTTAATTTCTCTGCGATGGATGGCAATAGTGCTTCGCCTCCCACCAAGCAAATTATATTGGATAATTGATCAGGGTATTTGATCACTAATTGTAATAAGCTATTGGGAGTTTGTTGTACGACTTGATTGGCTAAAATTTCTTCGGCCGTCACTTGATTGATGGATGATAATGTAATGGCATTGCCTGTAATTAGTCGGTCCTCAAAAAGGAATCAAGTATCACATTATTAACAATTTACATTAAAATATGTGTATAAAATTATGC
>CAIOLR010000361.1 GCA_903859135.1 uncultured bacterium
AAAAGGAAAAAATTGAAAATCTTCGTCAGAACTACCAATCAATTGAACTTTCAGAAAAGAAAATAGCAAAGAATCCTATTGAGCAATTTGAAAATTGGTTTAATGATGCATTAAACGCTAATTTATACGAGCCCAATGCGATGACCTTGGCTACCACAAGTATCGATAGAAAACCTTCGGCTCGTATTGTACTTCTCAAAGGGGTCGACGAAAAAGGATTCGTGTTTTACACCAATTATTTGAGTGCAAAAGGAAAAGAGATCGCTAAAAATCCGGTAGTTGCACTCGTTTTTTTCTGGGCTGAACTTGCACGACAAGTACGTATTGAGGGGACAGTAGAAAAATTAAGTAAAGAAGCATCTGAACAATACTTTCATTCACGCCCCAGAGGTAGTCAATTGGGGGCTATCGTCTCACCACAAAGCCAAATTCTGGCCAGTCGTGATGACTTGGAAAAAACATGGAAAGAGCTTGAACAAAAATACGAAAACAAAGCGCTACCCAAGCCTGCTCATTGGGGAGGATACCTTGTGAAACCACAAATAATAGAATTCTGGCAGGGGCGTGAAAGTCGTCTTCACGATCGAATTGTTTACAAAAGGTCTGATAAACAAAATTGGAAAATCACTAGACTGGCCCCTTAAAAAACATACTTTCGCTAAAGTACCCTCTTCTTTGGGACATTGAGCTTGTCGAAATGGAGAGGGTAGGGGAGGATGTTTTTAATAAGCCTTGACCATAAAAATATAGTTCTGTAATTTTTTAATTTGATCTTTTCGATCTAGACCTGCGAGCATATTTTTCTTGCTTAATACTAATTTAGTATCAAGAGCTTCTTGTGATATGGTCTCCAAAGATTTTAGCAAGAATTTTGATTTAATAGCAAAAGCGGCTCCATCAAAATGAGTTTGTTTACCACTGATAATTCCGATCACATTTCCATAACTATCCAAAAGTGGCCCACCACTATTACCTGGGTTTACAGGAATAGAAACTTGATAAGCTAAAGTATCACCGGCATATCCTGTTCGTGAGCTCAAGTATCCTTTGCCATAAACGGACTTTTCATCAGGAAACCCAATCGTGAACACATCTTCACCTGGATCTGAGGATGATTTTTTAAAGCTATATGGCAAAGAGGCAAATGATTTAAAGCTAGGGTCTACAATTTGTAAAACAGCTAAATCACATGTAGGATCTACATAAATCAATTTTACTTTAAAGGATTGACCTTCCATATTCTGGACATAAACAGAATCGGCTCCCTGAACCACGTGATTGTTGGTAATTATATAACCATTCCTAGAAATAGCGAAGCCTGTACCTCCAAAACGCCCCGGATTTGTAGGACTATCACTTGATTTTCCATTCATATTTTTTATTAAAGCATTCTGAGATCGTTTAAGGTTGTTTACTTCTCTTCGCAATACGGAGTAATTGGTTGATCCTAATTTTGAAAAATAACCTGTCGAGATTAATGTTATTGTCACTGCAAAAATAGCTACAGAGGCTGCAATAGCCATATTCATACGATACTTATTCCACAATACTTTTACTTTGAAGGTAGGAGAGACGATGGTCTTTTTTATTGATGCCATATCAAGTTGTTGATGTGCCATTTCTATTTCCGAAACTAACTGACGACGCCTTCCATAGTCAACTACGCATTGCGTAAAATCTCGATGTGCCATGAATTTGTTTCGTACAGTCGGATTTTTAGCACATAGTTCATCAAACTCAAGTGATTCCTGATTGGATAACTCGCCCCTTAAATAGCGTTCAATACAGTCTATTAAATTTTGTTCAGTTTCCATTTTTTGGCCTATTTTGTTTTTGAAAAAAATATTTTTTTTAAA
>CAIOLR010000362.1 GCA_903859135.1 uncultured bacterium
TGACAACAAATAATCTGTGTATAAATCTCTAATCTTCGCTTTGTCCATCTTGCAAAAATAGTCTATCATATAAATATGAAAAATAGGGGCTGCGTAACATCAGTTATTAAATTCAAATTTGTTTCCTCAACTGACAATGCAGACATAAGAATAGCCTTAAATTATAATAATGATCGAAATACGTATACCTATCTCGGCACAATGCTTACCAGCCCTATCACCAATGAGACTGGCCTTCTCAACACAGATCAAAAATCATTTAACATGCATTATGGTTGGTTTGATGATAACACAACTGATTACGGCCGAAACGGATTTTCTGGGACAGTATTGCATGAATTTGGACATGCTTTAGGGTTACAACATGAGCACAAGAATCCGATTAATTCTACAATCAGAGTGAGCGCATATATTTCATATCTAACAGGCCCTCCAAACAACTGGAGTGAAGCCAATGCCAAGAGTCAAGCCGCATTTTTCACAGCCCAAGAGGATGCTTATTATGAAAATAAGTACACCACCTACGACCCCCTTTCGATCATGCATTATTTTGTTGACGCAAAATTCACAAATAACAATGTTGCTGTGGGCGGTAGCGATAAACTATCTGCCGGCGATATCGACTTTATTGGAACCGTTTATCCATTTCCTAAAGATCCGACAAACCCCGTAGACCCAACAATTGGAACGACTATTTATACCATCAATAACAGTTCTGGAACACCTCAAATAGATATTGTCAGAGGCACGAACGGTTTGATCTCTCTTGTTAACCGCCAGCCTGGCAACAGCCTGAATTCTACAAACCAAAAATACTTAATATTCACCCGCACCAAAAATGGAGATTGGTACAATGTGGCGTACATACTTTACTCAAATAGCCCACTTGGCACGACAACATCAACAGGTATAACTAACTTTGGCCCCAGTAAGGGGGAGTCTATCATGATAGAAAGACAGGACCCAGGCCAGTCTTTGGGCACTCTACTGTTTAGAGAAAAATAAAATACCTGAGAATACAGGACGGCCATCTACACCGCCAGAATAAGAGCGGATATTAAGACAAATAGGTACTACAAGCAGTCTTTTATTATCTGCTCTTATTCTGATTCAAACCATGTGCACATTTGCCACATATCCCAGCACTCTGGTAGAGATGCAAACAGCATCCGTCTAGAACCACAAACTCCCCGAATCACTTATCGCATCAGATCCTCAGATCACCCATTTCAGTGTAATCAAATGTTTTCTTACTCACCTAGGAATCAATTATTTATTTAATAATTCATATTTTTTAAAAACCAAATTTGTTGAAAACTTTTTGTGGGACAATGTGGTAAAAAGTGGTAATTATAGATATCTTTACGTAAAGAAGTAAAGTAGAAGTGTAGCCATGTCCCATTTCTTAGGAGAATTTGATTGTAAACTAGATGCAAAAGGCAGGATGATGATTCCATCCAGCCTCAAAAAGCAGCTTCCTAAAATTGAACAGGAAGGCCTAGTCATTAATCGGGGTTTCGAAAAACATTTGGTATGCTATACCAAAAAAGAATGGGACAAAATTGTAGACGAACTAAGTAAACTCAATCCATACGAAAAGAGGACGCGTGAATTTATCCGTTACTTCACACGTGGGGCAACCGAGCTGACACTGGACTCTGCCAATAGAGTGCTTTTACCGAAGATTTTACTTGAATATGCAGACATCCAAGCAGACGTGGTGATTTCTTGCCAATTGAATAGAATAGAGATTTGGGCCAAAGATGTTTACGAGACTCAAATGGACAATGAACCAAAGAATTTTGCAAAACTAGCTGAGGAAGTAATGGGCCATGCAGGAAGGAGGACAGATGATTAATTATCACAATCCAGTAATGCTACAGGAATGTATCAGCGGTTTGGCAATCAAACCTAATGGCGTTTATGTAGATGTGACTTTTGGAGGTGGTGGACACTCGCGCGAAATATTGACCCATCTGAGTCATGACGGTCAACTACTCGCCTTTGACCAAGATGCTGATGCTCGCCAAAATTTGCCCAATGATGATCGGTTCACGTTTATAGATCAAAATTTTCGCTATCTAAAAAATAGCTGTCGTTTGCACGGGATTACTGCCGCGGATGGTATTTTGGCCGATTTAGGGGTATCATCCCATCAATTTGATCAACCTGATAGAGGCTTCTCTACTCGTTTTGATGCGGATCTGGACATGCGAATGGACCAATCGTCGGCACTTACAGCGAAGCAGATTGTGAACACGTATAGCGAGGATCATCTTCATAAACTTTTTGGAATTTATGGGGAAATTCAAAATGCAAAAACATTGGCTAAAACCGTTGTTACTGCCCGTTTAAACCAATCCATTGAAACAATCGCAGCACTTAAACAAGCGATTGCAGGCTGTATCCCCAGAGGAAAAGAAAATAAATATCTGGCCCAAGTTTTTCAAGCGTTGCGGATTGAGGTCAATCAGGAACTCGAAGCCCTTCAAGCATTTTTAGAACAGTCGGCTGATTTACTAAAACCAGGAGGGCGACTGGTTGTGATGTCATACCATTCGCTGGAAGACCGCCTCGTAAAAAATTTTATTGCCAAGGGCAAATTTAAAGGTGAGCTAGAAAAAGACTTTTTTGGTAATCCAATCAAACCATTAGAAGCAGTAAACCGAAAGTCGATTATTGCGTCGGAAGAGGAGACTAAAAAAAATAATAGAGCACGAAGTGCGAAGCTTAGAATAGCAGTTAAGCGATGAAGAATCTATTTAGAAAAAAAGACTCACCCCAACCATCTCCGGAAGAGAGGGGGCCAATGGCTGAACCTGAAGAGAGTAATAAAGCTGAGCTTCCCAAAAACTTTTTTACTCTTCTACTGACAGACGGAGTTATTTCAAAGCAAACAGCGACCAATATGCTTCCATTTATTGTTTTTATTGCACTTCTAACAATACTTTACATCGGCAACCATCACCACGTAGAAAGTAGCATTCGAAAAATTGACAAATTAAACAAAGAAGTAGATGAACTAAGTTGGGATTATAAAACGCTTAAAGCCGAACTCATGCTCAAAAGCACGCAGACAGAAGTATCAAAAAAAGCGGATTCATTAGGGTTGATAGAACCACTTTATCCACCTAAGCGTATTGAGTATTGAGACAGAAGGAATTTTAAAATAATTAGCCATTGAGCTATACACGCCTAAACAAAAAATCGCAATACGAACGAGGCCATACTAAGTAATTAAAAAAAATGAACATCAGAACCGACATATTACTGCGAACGTACATTGCCTTTGGGCTGATTGTACTTTTTGCGCTCGCAGTAATATGCAAATTAATTCATGTTCAGTTCGTAGAAGGGGATAAATGGCAAGCGATGGCCAAAAGTTTTTCTACACGATTCGCCAGCATTGAAGCTTCGCGTGGTAATATTTATTCTGCTGATGGTAGTTTATTGGCAACCTCAGTTCCCGAATATGAACTTCGAATGGATATGTTGGCTGCTGGAATCGAAAAAAATGCAGATTTTCAGGATAAAGTAGACTCGCTCAGCGAAAAATTAGCTTCCTACTTTGGTGACAAATCAGCCAGACAGTACGAACGCATATTGCGAGATGCTCGTCGCGAACATGCTCGTTTTCTACTGCTAAAACGCCGGGTAACGTATCAGCAACTGAAAGAAATTCGCAAGTTTCCAATCTTCAATATCGGGCGTTATAAAGGTGGTTTAATCGCCATACAACAAAATAAGCGGGTATTACCCTTTCAGTCTTTAGCAGCCCGGACCATTGGTTATAAAAATGAAAATGTTCAACCAGTCGGACTAGAAGGTGCGTATGCCTCCTATATTGATGGTGAAAGTGGTAAACGCCTCATGCAACGCATTGCTGGTGGGGTTTGGATGCCTGTGAATAATGATGTAGAATTTGCCTCTAAGGATGGTGCCGATATTATCTCGACCATTGATGTGAATATCCAAGATGTAGCACAACGTGCATTACGTAAACAACTCATAATGAGTGATGCTGATCACGGCTGTGTCGTATTGATGGAGGTTGCAACTGGCGAAATACGTGCCATTGCGAATCTTACCAAAAATACCGACGGACAATATCAAGAAGAACTCAATTATGCCATTGGAGAAAGTGCCGAACCTGGTTCTACGTTTAAGCTGGCATCCTACATGATCTTGCTAGATCAGCATAAAGTAGACACCAATACACGTATTGATTGCGAAGGTGGGACGTGGAAAATATACAATCATACGATCAAAGATTCTCATCTCGGAAATCAAGTATTGACTGTCAAAAGAGCTTTTGAGGAATCCTCCAATGTGGCTATTGCCAAATTGGTTTATCAGCATTACAAATCAAATCCCAAGCGATTTACAGATGAATTATACGACCTACATCTAAACGAAAAACTAGAACTTCAAATTCCAGGTGAAGGAAGTCCATTGATAAAAAATCCAAAAAGTAAATCATGGAGCGGATTAACACTTCCACAAATGGCTTATGGGTACGAATCAAAGATGACACCTTTACAAATGCTCGCTCTTTACAATGCTGTTGCGAATGACGGCAAGATGATCTCGCCCCTATTTGTAAAAGAAATTAGACGATTGGGCAATACCGTCACTCATTTTCAATCGAGGGTAATCAACCGAAAAATATGCGCCAACGAAACATTAGGTAAGATCCGAAAAATGTTAGAAGGGGTAACTGAAGAGGGTACAGGAAAAAACGTACTAAAAACCCCCCTTTATAAAGTTGCAGGAAAAACGGGGACAGCCCAGGTAGCCGATGGTGCATTCGGATACAAAAGCAAGAGGTCGTATATGGCCTCATTTTGTGGTTATTTCCCAGCTGACAAACCCAAATACTCCATGATTGTTGTCCTCAATAATCCCCAAGGGGCTTATTATTCGGCTTTAGTTGCAGGGCCTGTATTTCGCGAAATAGCGGACAAAGTGTATGCAAGTGATCCGCAGATGTTTGATATCATGAGTGGGTCCAAATTTGCCAGCAACTCGCCATTACCAAGTACCAAACTGGGTCACGAAAAAGCCAAACAAAAAGTATACAACGCTTTTGGCATGAGGGCCAATAACAAATTAGATACCCAAAATGATTTTCCAGATCATGGAATAAAATATACAGAAGGCGTAGTGCCCGATGTACTAGGTATGGGCTTAAAAGATGCATTATTTACGATTGGCAACGCTGGTCTAAAGCCATTGGTTAGTGGCAGTGGAAAAGTGATTAAACAGTCGATCGATGCCGGCTTGCGTGCTGAAAAAGGACAAATGATCACTTTACAATTGCAACAATGAAGAAATTAAGAGACATCATCTATTCCATACCTCTTAATCAAGTGGTGGGTTCGACAGCGGTCGACGTGTCCGAAATTTGCTTCGATTCTCGCCAAATCAAACCCCATGTATTGTTTGTTGCCATCAAAGGAACTACACTAGATGGACATCAATTTATAGATCAAGCAGTAGCACAAGGGGCCAAAGCTGTTTTATGTGAAAATTTGCCCGCTAAATTGGATGAACACGTATGTTACCTTCAAGTGGAAAATGCTGCCAAAGCCTTGGGTACCCTTGCTGCCAATTTCCACGATCATCCTTCCTCTAAACTAAAATTGGTTGGAGTGACGGGTACCAATGGTAAAACAACGATCGCTACCCTTCTATTCCAATTGTTTCGTGGGCTGGGATACAAAATTGGATTGCTATCAACCGTACAGAACCAAATTAATGAACAAGTAATTCCAGCGACACACACGACACCAGATCCAATTGCACTCAATGGTTTAATTAACGATATGGTTGATGCTGGATGCGATTATTGTTTTATGGAAGTTAGTTCGCATGCCGTAGCACAATACCGAATCGAGGGATTTTGCTTTGCTGGGGGCATATTTACCAACCTGACCCACGATCATCTCGATTTCCACAAAACATTTGATGTCTATTTGAAAGCTAAAAAAGCTTTTTTTGATGGGTTAAATAAGTCGGCATTTGCATTAACCAATGTGGATGACAAAAATGGGATGGTCATGTTGCAAAATACCCGAGCCAAGAAAAAAACATATGGATTAAAAAACATAGCCGATTTCAAAGCCAAAATTTTAGAGAATCATTTCAAAGGATTATTGCTCCATATTGATCAACAAGAAGTTTGGTTCAAATTAGTTGGAAGCTTTAATGCATCTAATTTATTGGCTGTTTACGGTGCTGCCGTTTTGTTAAATCAAGATAAAAACAATGTACTGACCATTCTGAGTCACCTAAGTGGTGCAGAGGGGCGCTTTGATTATGTGATTTCCGCTGGTGGAATCATCGGAATTGTAGATTATGCACATACGCCCGATGCCGTACAAAATGTATTGAACACAATCCAAGATATTCGTCAAGGAACAGAACAGGTCATCACCGTGATTGGTTGTGGTGGTGATCGTGATAAAACCAAACGCCCCCTGATGGCACGAGTAGCTTGTGATTGGAGCAACAAGGTGATTCTCACTTCAGATAACCCTCGTAACGAGAAACCTGAACAGATTATCCAAGACATGACCGCTGGTGTATTACCCAATAACCAAAAGAAAGCTTTATCCATTACCGATCGTAAAGAAGCGATCCGTACAGCCTGCCATTTGGCAAAATCTGGCGATATCATTCTTTTAGCTGGCAAAGGACATGAAAAATACCAAGAGATTGCTGGAGTGAAATATCCATTTGATGATAAACAAGTATTAATCGAGTTTTTAAACCAGATGAACTGATGTTGTATTATCTATTCCACTACCTCAATAAGTATTATAGCATACCTGGAGCAGGTGTGTTTCAATATATTTCTTTTCGCACGGGTATGGCACTGATCTCGTCTCTACTTTTAACAACGGTTTATGGAAGTCGATTGATCCAGCTATTGCGTGTGATGCAGATCGGAGAATCGGTACGGAATTTAGGTCTGGATGGTCAGGTACAGAAATCGGGGACACCAACCATGGGTGGTTTAATCATCATACTTGGGATTATAGTTCCTACTATCTTATTTGCGAAACTGGATAATATTTAT
The DNA here is from genome assembly GCA_903859135.1 of uncultured bacterium. Lineage (GTDB taxonomy): Bacteria > Bacteroidota > Bacteroidia > Sphingobacteriales > Sphingobacteriaceae > Daejeonella. Next base: position 7,082 of record CAIOLR010000362.1, read on the forward strand.
ATCATTTTGATGCTCGTAACCACCGTTTGGATGGGAACGATTGGCTTTATAGATGATTATATCAAGGTATTAAAAAAAGACAAAGAGGGCCTCGCTGGCCGTTTTAAAATTATTGGCCAGGTCATGCTCGGAATCATTATTGGGTATACGATGTATTTCAATGACAATATTGTGATTCGCGAGCCTGTAATCAATCCATTAATCAGTAACAGCGCCACTATTGAAATGCACAAAAAAGGCAATGAATATTACTGTACTCAGGATGTTAAATCAACCAAAACTAATGTTCCCTTTTATAAAAATAATGAATTTGACTATTCAAAAGTACTTAGCTTCTTAGGGAAAGGGTATGAAAAGTATGCACTGCTTGTATTTTTACTCGCTGTCATTTTCATCATCACGGCGGTATCCAATGGAGCCAATATAACCGACGGCATTGATGGTTTAGCCACGGGCACTTCGGCCATCATCGGAGTCACACTCGCCATACTGGCTTATGTTTCTGGAAATACCATTATTGCCGATTATTTGAATATCATGTACATACCTAATTCGGGTGAATTGGTAATTTTTGCAGGTGCGTTTGTGGGTGCTTGCCTTGGATTTTTGTGGTACAACTCCTACCCTGCGCAAGTATTTATGGGTGATACAGGTAGCTTGACCATTGGAGGAATTATTGCTGCATTTGCCATTATGATTCGTAAAGAATTATTGATCCCCGTTTTGTGTGGAATTTTTTTAGTCGAAAACTTATCTGTTATTGTGCAAGTGTCTTATTTTAAATATACCAAGAGGAGATATGGTGATGGGAAAAGGATACTGCTCATGTCACCTCTGCATCATCATTACCAGAAAAAAGGATATCACGAATCAAAAATTGCAATTCGTTTCTGGATTGTAGGTATTCTCCTTGCTATTTTAACCATCGTAACCCTAAAAATTCGCTAATGGTAGATCATAAACACATCGTGATATTGGGAGCTGGCGAAAGCGGAGTGGGTGCAGCGATACTTGCGCAACAGAAAGGACACGCCGTATTTGTATCCGATTTTGGCACCATACTCCCTCTTTATAAAGAGGAATTAATTCGGCTTGGAATACCCTACGAAGAAGGTAAACATACCGAAGGCTCAATAATGGGAGCTACCGAAGTCATCAAAAGCCCAGGTATTCCAGACAAAGCTCCTATCATTAAAAAACTGCTTAAAAAACAGATTCCCATCATTTCTGAAATAGAATTTGCTGGTAGGTATACCAATGCCAAAATGATTGGTATCACAGGAACAAATGGAAAATCAACCACCACCATGCTCATCTACCATATGCTGAAAGATGCTGGATTAAACGTCGGGCTAGCTGGGAATATTGGAAAAAGTTTTGCCAAACAGGTAGCCACCGAAAGTTTCGATTACTATGTTTTAGAAATCAGCAGCTTCATGTTGGACAATATGTATCAATTTAAAACGGATATTGCTGTATTACTCAACATCACACCGGACCATTTAGATCGCTACGATTATCAAATGGAAAAGTACGCAGCTTCAAAATTTAGAATTACTCAAAATCAAACAGAAAAAGACCGTTTCATTTATTGTGCCGACGATCTCGGAATCATCAATAGGCTACAAAAAATGAACATACGAGCCAAAGCCTACTCTTTTTCACTGAAGGAAACAACAAAAACAGACTATACAAATGCCTATTTAGAGAACAACCAAATCACGATCAATCTTCATCTACCTAACCAAAATCCATTTACCATGTCAATCACTGAACTAGCATTGCAGGGCAAGCACAATATTTACAACTCAATGGCCTCTGGTATCGTGGCCAAAGTGCTTGACTTACGCAACGAATCCATCCGCGACAGTATGGGCAGTTTTCAAAATATTGAACATCGTTTAGAACACGTTGCCAGTATATCGGGTATCGATTTTGTCAACGATTCCAAAGCGACCAATGTCAATTCCACCTGGTATGCACTCGAAAGTATGCCTCATAACGTCGTTCTTATTTTGGGCGGTGTAGATAAAGGCAATGATTATGGTATGCTTAAAGATTTGGTTCGAGACAAAGTAAGAGGAATTGTATGCCTAGGTAAAAACAACAAGGCCATACATGATGCTTTTGAAGATGATGTCGAACTCATCATCAATACAACTTCTGCTCAAGAGGCCGCACAAATGGCTTATCATCTGGCTAAAAAAGGAGATACCGTTTTATTATCGCCCGCTTGCGCTAGTTTCGATCTATTTGAAAATTATGAAGATCGTGGGAATCAATTTAAAAAGGCAGTTAAAGACTTATAAAAGGGTCTCAGCACATATGATTCATATTTAAAAACACAATATCAAAAAAGACAATTATGAAAAAAACATTTTTACTGGGTCTATGTATCCTAACTTATTCCTCCCTATTTGCTCAAGAAAAATTTGTTACCGTCGACTATAACCCTAGTGCCACCTATGGCATAAAAGCAGGATTTACATTTCCTAGAACTCCTGGGCTTAATAGAAATCTGATTGCGAGTAACAGCGGGGGCCAGGCCTTTCTTAGTTCTGCTTCCATTGATGACCAATCAATCACTTCATTCTATGTAGGAGGAGTAGTTAATATACCCATTAGTAAATCTTCTTCTGGAGACATCTATATTCAGCCAGGTTTGTCTTTTGTAGGTAAAGGTGGACAGTCAGTTGTGACCATGGCGGGTGCCAACTCAGGCAGTGCAACCTTCAAAGAAACCATCTCTTATCTTCAACTTCCTATCAATCTATTAGTTAGTTTAAAAGCAGGAACTGGCAAGTTTCTGATGGGTGCTGGACCATACGTAGGTTTTGCGTTCGGTGGAGAGAAGCAGATTAGCTCAAATGGTGCAATGACTCAACAACTTGATGCAATTGGAATTAACTCTAATAGCACTAGTAATTTACAAATTGGCTCTGGAGGAGACATTAAAACGATCGACTTCGGATTTGATCTTCAAGCTGGCTACCAACTGAAAAATGGTTTAGGTATAAATATAGGTGCCAATATTGGGCTTACTAATGTTGACAGTAAAACGGGTAGCAATGTAACCGTTACCAATCAACTGGTATCTGTGGGCTTGGGTTATTCTTTCTAAAAGGACTCAATATGGTACAGAACTTAATCAAAAATGCAAAAGGTGATCGATGGATCTGGATTATTGTAATCCTATTATCCACTTGGTCCCTATTGGCTGTTTATAGTGCTACAGGAACCATTGCCTACAAAAAAGGTGTTGGTAGCGAGCAGTTTTTGATCAAACATTTAGTCATGATTGTGGGTGGTTTAGCACTCATGTATTTCTCTCATTTGCTCGACTACCGCTACTATGCTGGTATTTCGAAAATATTGATGGTCATTACAATTCCGCTATTACTATACACACTGATATTTGGAGCCAACGTAAATGATGCAAGCCGCTGGGTGACGATCCCCGTAATTAACCAAACCTTCCAAACTTCTGATTTGGCCAAGCTCGCACTCATTACTTTTTTGGCACGAACACTCACCAAAAAACAAGAAACAATCAAAGACGTAAAAAAAGCATTTATACCCATCATGGGATCCGTTTGTGTAGTATTTATTCTGATTGCTTTGGCTAATCTCTCTACCGCCTTGATGCTTTTTGGAGTGAGTATTTTACTGCTGATCATCGGACGTATCAGTGTCCGACAAATATTAACCGTGTGCTTGGCAGGACTTATTTTACTTACTGGAGTAGTATTATTAGGGCCTCGACGAAAAACATATATATCTCGTATCGAAGCATTCGTGTATCCAGAAAATGTAAATCCAGATAAATCATTCCAGTCTAATCAATCGAAGATCGCATTGGCAACAGGTGGCATTTTTGGCAAAGGTCCAGGAAATAGCATCCAACGAAATTTTCTGCCTCACCCCTACTCTGATTTTATTTATGCCTTGATCATCGAAGAATACGGGCTCATTGGCGGCATCATACTGGCCATGCTGTACCTCGCATTCTTATATCGTTGCATACTCATTGTGACACAAAGTCCCAAAGCTTTTGGCGCTTTACTAGCAGCTGGTTTAAGTTTCAGCCTCACCATTCAAGCATTTGCCAATATGGCTGTTGCGGTTGGTTTAGGTCCGGTTACAGGAGTACCTTTGCCGCTAGTCAGTATGGGTGGTACATCCATTTTATTTACAAGTGTCGCATTTGGAATCATACTCAGTGTGAGTCGAGATATTGAAAAGAAAAATGATCCTGAAAAGAAAAAAGATAAAATAGTTGTGGGTGAAATTCCCGCAATGGCATAAGTATGAAACAAGGAAAACGAGTAATTATTAGTGGTGGTGGTACCGGAGGCCATATATTTCCTGCCATAGCAATTGCTAATGCCTTGAAACGGATTGCTCCAGATACCGAAATTTTATTTGTGGGTGCAAAAAACCGGATGGAAATGGAAAAAGTTCCTGCGGCAGGTTATCAAATTATGGGTTTAGATATCCAGGGTTTTCAACGCAAATCGCTACTTAAAAATATTTTCTTGCCTTTTAAAATGCTCAAATGCATCTATGACTCCGTATCAATCATCAAAAAATTTAAACCAGATGTAGCCATTGGCGTCGGAGGATATGCATCAGGACCCTTGTTGTACGCCGCAGGTAAGATGAATGTCCCTTATTTAATTCAAGAACAAAACTCCTACGCTGGAATCACCAATACCTATTTGGGTAAAAATGCCAAACAAATATGCGTTGCATTCGAAGGCATGAGTCAGTTTTTTCCTGCAGATAAAATCAAATTAACGGGCAATCCGATACGTAAAGATTCAGTAGCAATTGCCTATAAGCGAGCGGACGCTTTTGAATACTTCGGACTATCGGCAGATAAAAAAACAATTTTAGTACTGGGTGGAAGTCTTGGAGCTGGGACATTAAACAAGTGCATGCTCGCTGGCTTATATGAAATTATCAATGCTAACGTGCAACTGATATGGCAAACAGGTCAATCCTACTATGCGGAAATGACACGATCCTTGCCAAAGGAACACCAGTGCATCAAAGTATACGAATTTTTAAACCGGATGGATTTTGCCTATGCTGCTGCAGATATGATTATTTCTCGTGCTGGTGCTGGAACAATTGCTGAGTTATGTGCAGTTGGAAAACCTACCATATTAGTACCTTCGCCTAATGTTGCCGAAGATCATCAAACAAAAAATGCACAGGCTCTGGTAGAACGCAAAGCTGCATTCTTAATTACGGATTCTGAGGCGGAGCAAAAATTGGTAAAAGCAGCCTTAAATCTGATCACTGATACTCCAAGAGGCACTGAACTTGGACAAAGTATGACGAAAATGGCTTTACTAAATGCCGACGAAGTAATCGCAAACGAAATATTAAAAACAGCAAACGAATGGAGTTAGATCATATTAAGAGAGTTTATTTAATTGGCATTGGCGGTATAGGCATGAGTGGACTTGCACGCTATTTTGTTGAGCGTGGATGCATCGTATGTGGCTACGACAAAACAGAAACTGACCTAACAGACGACTTGCGCAATGAAGGCATTCATATAATTTGTGATGATCAAGTGGATAATATTCCACTAAGCTTTCAAGAACCAGATGCAGGTACTTTAATTATTTATACCCCAGCAATTCCGAAAAACTCAGCTATCTTCCATCATTTTAAACACAAGCACTTCAAACTAAAAAAACGTGCGGAAGTAGTTGGTATCATCAGTAAAAGCATGTTTACCATTGCCGTTGCAGGTACACACGGTAAAACAACCACATCATGCATCATTGCCCATATTTTAAAAGATAGTGGACATGATTGTTCCGCATTTCTTGGAGGAATCGCCAGTAATTACAATACCAATATCCTATTTGGAAAAAATAACGTACTGGTGGTTGAAGCTGATGAGTATGATCGGTCCTTTCTAACGCTACATCCTGATATCGCCATTGTTACCTCCATGGATGCAGATCATCTCGATATTTATGGTGATGAAAATCATCTGGTCGAATCCTTTAAACTATTTGCATCTCAACTAAAACCTGGAGGCAAATTAATTCAGCATCAAGGACTTCTTTTGGATCACGGTATCAGCTATGCAGCAAATGAAACCGCTGATATCAAAGCACTAAACATTCAGGTGAATGATGGTAAATTCTCATTCGATTTCAAGGACAACGTGCATTCGATTGAAAATATACAGTTTGCATTGCCAGGTCTACACAATATTGAAAATGCACTCGCTGCCATCGAAGTGGCCTTGCTTTTGGGTATTCCAACCAATAAGATAAAACAAGCATTAGCCTCCTTCAAGGGAGTTAAACGTCGCTTTGAGTACATTGTTCAAACTGATACACATATTTATATCGATGACTATGCACATCATCCCGAAGAACTTAAAGCCTGTATCGAGGCTATCAAACGGCTGTATCCCAACAAAAAATTGACTGCCATTTTTCAACCTCATTTATTTACGCGTACGCGTGATTTTGCCGACGAATTTGTCAAAGCACTTAACCGCATTGACGAACTAATCCTCCTCGACATTTATCCTGCCCGAGAACTTCCCATAGAAGGAATAAACTCAGAAATGTTATTGAAAAAAATCGACTTAACACGCAAGTATAAATGTGAGAAAAAAGAGGCCGTCAAATTTGTGCAAGAGCAACAACCCGAACTTCTTTTAACCGTCGGTGCAGGAGACATAGACACTTTAATTAATCCTTTAAAAAACGCATTAATTAACCCCTTGAAAAACGTATTAAAACATGTTTAAACGAATAAACTGGAAAGCACTCATACTCGGATTTACTTGGCTCATTTGCTTAAGTAGCCTTGTTGTGCTTATGAGTTTTATCGAAGGCAAAAAACAAGAGCTTACTTGCACCAAAGTAAAAATAGATATATCTGGAAATCAACGGTACATTGAACGTTCAGAAATAAACCGGTTATTAACCCAAAACAAAGGACGATTAAGAGGGAAAGTCTTAAATACACTCCACATCCACGACATCGAAAATATATTAAGGGGCAACCCCTTTATCGAAGGGGCAAAAGTGTACACAGATATGGATGGCTCTATTTGGGTTCAAATCAAACA
>CAIOLR010000363.1 GCA_903859135.1 uncultured bacterium
ATCACGATCAATGGTGTGAGTAAACCAATTACGCTACGTAAATAAAATGATCTGAATCAAGATTTACAGGATTAAAGAACGAGGGGGATCAGAGTCCCCCCATCCTAATTCAAATAATAAAAAATATCAATATGCTCTCGCAAATAGCACGCGCTGAGATGAGGGATTCCCAGTAACAATACATTTGCCTTCTTCCTGTTTATTATTTAACGGGATACAGCGTATAGTTGCTTTGGTTTCATCTTTTATCTGCTTTTCAGTTTCTGGAGTACCATCCCAATGAGCAGAAATAAAACCAGGCTGCTCATCTAAAACTCGTTTAAACTCATCGTATGAGTTTACTTCACGTGTGTTTTGGTTTCTAAAATGGAGGGCTTTGGTATAAATATTAGACTGAATTTCCCCCAATAAATCTTCAACAAACTGATCTAAATTATCTCGACTAATTGTTTGCTTTTCTTTGGTATCTCTGCGTACAACTTCTACCGTTCCATTTTCTAAATCACGTGCGCCGATTGCCAAACGAACAGGCACACCCTTCATTTCGTACTCGGCAAATTTAAAACCAGGACGCTGGGTATCGCGCTGATCGTATTTGACAGAAATATTCCTCATTTTTAATTTGGTAGACAAGTCATTCGCAATCGCGGTAATTTGATCAAACTCTGCATCCGTTTTGTATACGGGTATAATGACCACCTGTATCGGTGCCAACTTGGGGGGCAATACCAAACCCGCATCATCCGAGTGAGCCATGATCAAAGCGCCAATTAGCCGTGTGGAAACGCCCCAAGAAGTTGCCCAAACATGGTCTATTTTTCCTTCTTTGTTAGTAAACTTAACATCAAATGCTTTCGCAAAATTTTGGCCTAAAAAGTGTGAGGTCCCTGCCTGCAGGGCTTTTCCATCCTGCATCAATGCTTCGATACAATAGGTATCCAATGCTCCAGCAAAACGCTCACTTACTGTTTTTCGTCCACGAACAACGGGCATAGCCATCCAATTTTCGGCAAAATCAGCATACACTTCGAGCATACGCTCTGTTTCCTCTATAGCTTCCTGAGCAGTAGCATGTGCAGTATGTCCTTCTTGCCACAAAAATTCAGCAGTACGCAAAAACAAACGCGTACGCATTTCCCAGCGAACTACATTTGCCCATTGATTAACCAAAATGGGCAAATCCCGGTAGGATTGTATCCAGCCCTTATATGTATTCCAAATAATGGTTTCGGATGTTGGCCGAACGATGAGCTCTTCCTCTAATTTGGCATTTTCATCCACCACAATGTTTCCATTGCCATCATTTTTAAGACGGTAGTGTGTTACAACAGCACATTCTGTTGCGAAGCCCTCCACATGAGAGGCCTCTTTTGAGAAAAATGATTTGGGAATAAATAATGGAAAGTAGGCATTACTATGCCCAGTGTCTTTGAACATTTGATCCAAAGCAGCCTGCATTTTTTCCCAGATAGAATATCCATATGGTTTGATAACCATACATCCTCTCACGGCAGAATGTTCGGCGAGATCGGCTTTAGCTACTAGCTCATTGTACCATTGTGAATAATCATCACTTCTGCTTGTTAAACCCTTGCTCATAAATTGAAATAATTTTTGTGTCTGCAAAGGTATGAAAGGCTTATCCTAAAACAAGTTTAAGGGGGTATTATAAACCTACTTTAGGACAAGTCATTCCACTTCATACTAAGATTGAGACTTGTAACTCGCATGAACTTCCAATGTAATGGACAAAAAAATGGTTTTTATCTTTTGAGATTGATCACACTTCTGACATACTCTCCAGCCTAAAGGCATTGGAGGTTCTACTACCTACGCACAGGCTAATGCCTCACGTTGACGATAGAGAGCCGTGCCCCTGCTCAGTATATTCTTAGCTGCATTTACATCTGCATTCAATGTATGGGAGCA
>CAIOLR010000364.1 GCA_903859135.1 uncultured bacterium
ACGCATTATTAAAATATACACATACAAGTTATTAAAATATTATACAAACAACAATAAATTTTCTTAAAAAGAAATAATAGCAGCAAATAATAAAAATAAATCTGAAAAAAATTGCAATTTATTGCATAAATCTCTTAAATTAACTTATAATTAATTTAAGATAGTCGATTAACAATCTTTGAAAACTACAGCGCTAAGCCTTCTCTTGTCTTTAACCTATGTAATTGGGTTTGCCCAATTGACTAATAGCTCTTGCGGTACCGCTAAGGCATTGTTAGCTCAGACTAATGAATTTAATTACTGTTCAATGGATGCCGAACACACTACTGTAGGCTCCACTAGTGGCCAGGTCTGGTTTAAATTTATAGCGAGTCGATCGGATGTAAATATCACCGTCGTTGGCAAGATGAATGGCTCAACTGCGACCTTACTCGCTCCTAGCATCTCACTTTATCAAGGCTGTAGCAACAGTATTTACAGTTCGGTTACATATGCTGACAATCTCACTACACTATATAAAGGAGGCTTGGTTATAGGCGAAAGTTATTCTTTCATGGTAAGCGGTAATAATACTGGCACATTTAAACTATGCATCAACAACTATACGCCCATATTGCAAGCTGGTCAGGACTGTGGAACCGCTTCTTTTTTATGCAACAAACAAACCTTTACACAAACCAATGTATCAGGTGCTGGCACCAACCCAAACGAAGCTACAGGTACCTGTTTGGCATCTCCTGGAGTAAATTCTGAGCAGAATAGCGTATGGTATAAATGGATTGCGGCCAACAATGGAACCTTAACCTTCATCATCACTCCATCCTCAAGAGACGATATCGATTGGGTATTGTTTGATTTAGGAACCACTAACGATTGTACGAGAGCCGTACCAGCAAATGCCATTCGTTGTGCTGCTGGACGAGGGGTAGACTGTGACCCTCTAACACAACAGGTGTATACCAAAACAGGACTAAGCTTAACAGCCACCGATTACAGTGAAGCATCGGGTTGTTTTGGTGGGCAGGATGGATTTGTAAAGTATGTAGACATGCTACAAGACCATGTTTATAGCCTCCTGATTAATAATTTTGACAGTAGCAATCATGGATTTACAATCGAGTTTGGAGGTACGGGTGAGTTTGTTGGACCAAGTGCAAAGATCGATTTTGTACAAAATAGTCCTTGTCCAAATCAATCATATACATTCAAAAGTTTATCAACCAACTTTTCAAATCTAAAATGGATACTTGGCGAAGGGGCAAGCATCAGCACAACTACTGCTGAAGGACCCTTTGATGTTAGCTATAGCACATCAGGAACGAAAAACGTTGTTCTAGAAGCGTTCAACGACAAGGGATGCAGCGTCATTGATACCAAAGTTTTCACTGCAGTAGCAAAAAACACCCCCCCACTCATTACTGCAAACCAAACATCCTATTGTGTAGGTGATACGATTCGAATGAGTACAACCTTACAATCCAATGCCACTTATCGTTGGACTGGCCCAAACAACTTCACCTCTTCCGAAGCGAGTATAAAAATTCCTGTGGATGTTAGTAGTCGTGCCGGAGTGTATTCACTCGTTATTACCGTAGACAATTGTAGACGAGATACCTCCAATTACGTGATACCACCTATACCCGAAAAACCAATAGCTGGATTTATAGCCGAGACGATCGCTGAATTACCCACTTCACAAACGATCAAATTTCTCAATACATCTATACACGCAGATCACTACTTATGGGATTTTGGCGATGGAAGTACTTCTGAGGAAACAAATCCAACACATACATACACGAGTGCTGGCCTTTTTGATATCAATCTCACCATATTCAATAGCAATGCCTGTACCCAAACAGTAGCTATAGCGCATAGCACACTTGCGATCGAAGAGGGGGGCACTATACATAATCTTAATATTTTCACCCCTAACGGTGATGCAATCAATGATGAGCTTTTCGTCAACACAACGAACTTAAAGTCGTATAAAATTCAGATTTTTGACCGATACGGAGCGCTCTTATTTGTTTCTAGTAATATCTCCGAAAACTGGAAGGGACTTTACAAAAATACCCCTTTGGCTGCAGGGACCTATTACTACGTGATCGATGGAGTTGGTCTGAATGGGAAAGAAGTGAACAAGTCGGGTTCAGTTACTATTATAAGATAGCTTTAGTAAACACACACTCACCCATTCCGAAATAGGGTAGTGTATCCAAATGTATGATGGGATTTTGAGAAAAAACAGCAAAGGCGAACTTTGCATTTATGCTAATAAGTCAAAGTTTATGTTGCCCTCACTGTTTAGGGCCAAAAGTGGTAAAAAATGGTCGAAAAAAGAATGGGACTCAGAATTATCGTTGTAAAGTGTGTGACAAACAATTTCAAGATGAGTACTTGTACCGGGGAGCAGAAAAAAGACATAAAGAATTGGTTTCACGGATGTTAATACGGGGTTCTGGCATCA
>CAIOLR010000365.1 GCA_903859135.1 uncultured bacterium
CCATCATTGTCATAATCCCCCCAAGCAGCGCCATGGGTCATGCCGATATATCCATCAAGGCTTGAGGTTAAGGTAATGTTTTCAAAGATTTTGTCCGAATCATTTGGCCCGGAACACCCACTGCACAAAACGAAAAAGGGAAAAATCGATCCTAACAACAGATTGTTATCTTTTATTGATGAAATCATATATTGCCTTTTTGGTGAGTAATATTGTGTTTAAAATATTTAGCTGTGGGGGTTGGTAATCCCACTCTGTATAATTTATGTAAGAGTAAAAGAGGTCTCACAAACGTATGCAAAAAATTAAGTTTTGGATGTAAAAAAAGTATATTATTGACACGTCAAGTTATTCATATTGGGCTAACTTCGTCTTTTCGGCGGTGAGAGTTGTCGGGGGAATTTAATTTTTGAGGGGCTTAATTTTTTCAAGTTTTGAAAAAATCCCCCACCTTTCTTCATAAAAATGCGGCCTTGTGACATGAAGTGCCACGCCAGGTAAAGATGCTGAGGCACATTCCCAAATGGGACCGATATCGTGAATTAATGGTTTTTTTATACCAGAAAAACTTAAAATTATATCCTCACCATTCATCAGTGATTTATGATCGGTTATACCCAATAATGAACAAAGTTTAAAATATTCTACCAAGTGTTCTCGAGTGAAAGAGAACAGTCCGTTCAAAATATCGATGGTGATGGTCTTATTGCTTTCGTGGTAAAAGGGCCACTCATTCTTAGGGTCTTTTTCGGGAGCTATTTTGGCACCATATATTCCGTGAGTCTGCTCGGGAGATTGCCGCAAGTTCCAATATAGCCACTGCAACTGAGCGGGATGTAGAAAAATATCATCATCGATACAAATATAGTAGGGGGACGAAAACTCTTTGGCCAATACAAAACGGATACCAACACCAGACTGTTCTTTCTGGTTTATCAATATAAGTCTTGGATCCTTAATTTTAATATAGCTTTCTATTGAATAATCTTGGCTATTATTAGAGATAATTAATTTACCAACGAAACCAGCTCTAAGAATGAGTTGGGCAATGAGATTAACATTTTCAGGCCGTTTGTGATTTAAGACGATCACTGTCAATTTCTCGTCCGAATTAATGTCACCCCCGACGATCGGAGTGGTCATTGTGCTCCTGTGGTGTTTCAATATTTCAAGTGACAATTTATAAAGCATCTGCCATTGACTTATTAATGGGCAACCTTTCTGGTTTTTTAAGGTTGCTTTAAGTTGATGAAGCCAAAATAAATTCATATTCATATATGCCACGGTTGTATTAAGGATTACTCGAAGTAGTTCAAAATGTATTTAAATCCATGATGTTGTTCTCATCTAAATATCAGCATCAGGCAGGTTCTCTATTTGCGTTAAGGCCTTTATATGAAAAAATATGCTGTCCCTCACCCGAGTCTGCGTTTAACTTCGTCTACTCGAGATTACTGGTCGGCAATACTTTGCTTTAATTCTTATAAGATTTTATAAGCTTATCTAAGTGTTCGAACATACTTAAAGCTAATACATTACGCTGCCGAGACTTAAGCCATTGATCAATTTTTGCGGAGTTTCTTGGTCGTATTTGGGAGTTAAAATTGTTTAAAACATGGGCTAATTCATTTTCAACTTTGTCATCGACAATTATGCCTGCATCCAATGAGGAGACGATATCAGCCATTTCCCCGCCTCTGCCAAACACTAGAACCGGCGTGCCTGAGGCAATATATTCATACAACTTACCTTGAATGTACCGATGTATAGTCGGAGGGTTCAAAATCAACAAAAAATCTACCGATTGCATAACCTGGCAGCCGTATTGTTTGGGGAGATGCTCGATTAACTGCAGATTCTCCTGATACTTAAAAACGGACAGTTTCGCCATTGAGTCAGGAGATTTAAGGCCAATACATTGAAATTTTATTTGCTCCCGTAACCGAGGCGATGAATCCAGAATTTTGGACAATGTATCTAAAAAAGGCTGTGGGTCGGCCATGGGGCCTAAGTTTCCCAAATAAGCAATCGTGATCGTTGACTCAGCATCCCTAGTCAAACCGGATATAGGTGTCGATTGGGCTATGGCAAAATCACTAGGATCCCAGCCATTAGTAACAACTATGCATTTTGCTTGATCAAGTTTTGGAAAAGTTTGGATTGCATGCATACGTTGCGATTCTGTGGTGAAAATGACTAAATCGGCCTGGCGCAGGCAGTATTTTTCGAGTCTTGAATTGGCTTGATCTTTTAAGACGAACCCTCTAGTAAAAGGGCTTTCCGTCCACTCATCCCTATAATCCAGAACAAGTGGCCAATCATATTGTTTAGCCAGCCATGTTGCTACTAAAAAGTTATGAAATGGTGGACCGGAAGCCAGCAAAACACCGGGTTGGTTAGTTTTCATAAGCGCTTGAGCAGTCTTGAATACGGCCAAGGCATTCCTTAGTTCTCCATCAACCCGAGGTAAAAGCCACGGGTGAGGGCCCTTACTCCGATCAGCGACACGGTGAATCCCTACTTCAAGTGGAATGGAACTTTCAAGATAAATACCAGCTGCGCTTGTTATAGAAGGCACTTCACTACAAAGCACATTTACCTTCCAATTTGCACTGGCCGCATATTTAGTCCATGAAATCGGCCGGTAAACACTGCCTCTTACATCCGGAGCAAACTCCCAGGCGAGGACCAATAACGAACGTTCAGACGCTTTAGTGCATCGCTGAGTATTAAACAGGATAGAGTATTGAACTTTTGCATATTCAAACCACGCAGGAAAATGCCAATTTTTTAGCATTCGAATCCAAGTGATTAATTTCCAATAAAAGTTCTTTAATTTTGAAATCATGGGATGATGAATCCGTATTGAATGGTAAACAATTTAAAAACTATGTTTAATGTAATCTAGGCAATTTGGATTTCACGATAAAACGATAGTCATGATCAATACTATTAACTGGTAGTACTAAATTCACCCCAGTTTTTTATTACTTCAACGACAGGAGGGACTACTTTGCTCCATTCGTAACGTTCAGCTAAGAATCTTGCAGCCTGATTGCTTTTATTTGCAGGTATTATTAAATATTTTCGAATATTTTCTGCAAATGCAGTTGGATCCTCACTCGACACTAACATACCTGCATCCGAATTGTTGCCTAAAATTTCACGGAAATAAGGTAGGTCGGATGCAACGACTCCACGTCCGAGTGTCAATACAGCGAGAAGTGCACCACTTCCGGTAATTCTATTATAGGGCATCAATACTAAATTGCTGATGGATACATAATCAGCGAATTCTCGATTATTTATAAAACGTGGTATTAATAGAGCGTTAGTAAGTTTCATAATATTGTTTCCAGGATCTCTCAAATATAATGTTTTTAAAAGCAAGACAAAGGCCTGCGGTAGCAAAAGCTTTCAAGAAAGTTCCCATCAAAGAAGCTTATGAATAATTTTGGTATTCTTAACGACTAAGACCTTTAAAAAACTTGGATAATTATCCAACTGGTTTCGCTATTTAAAAGTCTCTTCACTGCCTAATGAGACTTGTTATGCCTTTAAATTAAATTC
>CAIOLR010000366.1 GCA_903859135.1 uncultured bacterium
AGAAATTAATCGCATTTATTTTTTTGGTGCGGGAACTTTCTCCATAGAACAAAAAGCAATGGTTGCAAACCTATTTAGTAGTTTTTTTAAAAATGGGAAAGTACTAGTGGACCATGATATTACAGCGGCTGCTTTAGCTGCTTGCGGCGATCAATGTGGAATTGTCGGCATAATTGGAAGTGGTTCTAATGCTGCCTATTTTGATGGCAAAAAAATAAATAATAATAATTTTGGACTCGGGTATATTCTTGCTGATGAGGGGTCGGCTAACTGGATGGGACGTACGCTACTAAAACACTATTTAAACGAGACATTACCCCCCACAATCCATGATAAACTTAAGAAAAAGTTTGATCTGGATCGAAAACAAGTACTTGACAAAGTGTACAGACATGCACATGCCACCTTATTTTTAAGTCATTTTTCAGATTTTTTATTGGAAAATAACACAGATCCCTTCATCAAGGAAATCATACGAACAGGTTTTGGAGATTTTTTTTCAACGACTATTTTGCCTTTAAAAAAACGATACCCACATGCCCCTATTCATCTGGTAGGCACTATTGCTTCCGATTTTGAACCCTGGCTACACGAGGTGACAAATACCTATCCTATACATATCGACTCCATTATTAGAGAACCGATCGATCATGTATTAGATTATTTTTTAAACAAAAACTAAATAGATATCATTTTAAAAAAAACTGATGCAATCAATTCATCAGCACTAAAAATAATTTAACAACAAAATATAGCATGAAACCATCATGAGCTGCTGCTCAAAAATGCTAAACTTAGCGAAGCGATCTCCTAAGTGCTATTGCAAAATGAACAAAAAAAAATAATTAATCTGGCTCATGATAGGCTTCATGACCACTAAAAACCTTAGCGAAGCGACCCTTGAGTACCATAAAAAGAGAAACAACAACGAAAAAACAAATTAAATATACATGAAAATAGGAATTAATGGATTTGGGCGTATTGGCCGATTGGCTTTCAGAGCCGCAATGGAACGTAATGATATCGAGGTAGTAGGTATTAATGATCTGGTGGATCCAGAATATATGGCCTATATGTTAAAATATGATTCTACGCATGGTTCATTTAAAGGAACAGTGGTTGTAGAAGGTGGGCAACTTGTTGTGAATGGAAAAACGATTCGTGTAACTGCCGAAAAAGATCCCGCAAACTTAAAATGGGACGCCATTGGAGCAGAAACAATTATTGAATCAACTGGTTTCTTTTTAACTCAAGCGGATGCGCAAAAACATATCCAAGCAGGAGCTAAAAGAGTAGTGATGTCTGCTCCGGCAAAAGATGATACACCAACGTTCGTGATGGGCGTGAATCATAAAAAATTGACAGCAGCACAAACCATCGTTTCCAATGCATCATGTACCACTAATTGTTTGGCCCCTATTGCTAAAGTACTGAACGATTCATTTGGCATTACGGAAGGTCTGATGAGTACCATCCATGCCGTAACAGCAACACAAAAAACAGTGGATAGCCCTTCGGCAAAAGATTGGCGTGGCGGACGTGGAGCTTACCAAAATATTATCCCCTCGTCTACGGGTGCAGCAAAAGCCGTAGCCTTAGTAATTCCAGAATTGAAGGGAAAATTAACAGGAATGTCTTTCCGTGTACCCGTAGCTGATGTGTCTGTGGTAGATTTGACGGTTCGTTTAGACAAAAAAGCTTCTTACGAGGATATCAAAAAAGCAATGAAAGTGGCTTCTGAAGGCGAACTAAAAGGTATTTTGGGATACACGGAAGATGATGTAGTATCACAAGATTTTTTGGGTGATGCACGTACGTCCATTTTTGACGCCAAGGCGGGTATTGCATTGAATGACAATTTTGTAAAAGTGGTTTCATGGTATGATAATGAGTGGGGTTATTCAAACAAATTAATTGACCTTGTTCAGTACATGAATACGATTTAACATTACTTTTGGTAAAAGTACACAACAGCCCCTTTCTTCTGCATACTGGAGAAAGGGGCTGTTGGATTTAAGGAATAAGAGAAATCAATAGAAATGACCAACCCCATCCGTAAACCCATCTTTTTTGCCTTGTTACTCGTATCGTTTCAGCAAACACAATCTCAGTCAATGAAACAGCTTCCCAAAGCTACTAATGATGTGCCGACACATGCGGTTATTGCGCATCGGGGAACAACCTATTGGGCACCTGAGGAAACGGAAGTGGCCTATCGTTGGGCACGAAATATTGGAGCCGATTATTTAGAATTGGACATTCAACGTACCAAAGATGGTGTTTTGGTCGCATTGCATGATGATCATTTAAAGCGGACAACAAATATTGAGAAAATCTATCCTGAGCGAACAGCGCAATCGGTGGCGGACTTTACTTATGATGAATTGTTGCAACTAGATGCTGGTTCATGGTTTAATCAAGCACATACAGAATTGGCACGGGAAAAATTCAAGGGACAAAGTATTGCTACTTTGGAAGATGTGGTCTATTTCAGTCGGGGTTATTGTTATGAACGAGATGTAAATGGTCAGCGGGTCCTAGATACGATTGCTAAGGGTGTTGTGAAATCGCGTTATGTGCGCGATCCACAGGACAATGGCCATCGCCCTGGCTTATACATCGAGACCAAGGAGCCCCATCTATTCCCAAACATCGAACAAGATCTGCATCAGGAACTTGTGCGTTTAGGAATGTTGAACAATGTCTCAAAATCTGAACCCTTTTATAAAGACGGTAAAGTCAATGTGGGTAATACGACAGGTAAATTGGTATTGCAAACCTTTTCTAAGGCGAGTTTAAAAACACTTCATCAGCTCTTCCCTGGAGTTCCCCTTTGTTTTCTACTCTGGCTAGGAGACGGCGATATGCCGAGTGATGATCTCCAAACGTATAGCAATTATGTTCAATATGCACTCGATAACGGGGCACAGTTTTTTGGACCAAGCATTGGCGGAGCACCCAATCATTACCCCGAACTCTTACAACCTTGGCAAGCACAGCTCATTCATGCCCGTGGATTGTATATTCACGCCTATTCTTTTGACACAGAGGAACAGATGTACAAATACGCAAATAAGACCCTGCTTACTGATGGCATGTTCACCAATCGTTCGGATTTGACATTGGCTTTTTATATTCGAAAAGGACGGCATAGGACTTCTGAGGGTAAGATAGACGGGAAAAAGGTGCTCAAACAATTGGGCTTTTGATTATTTTTAATCCATGGGTAAATTTGATCAACGAGTTGATGTCAATCTTTATATCGAACATGCTGCTGATTTTGCTAAACCCCTACTCGAATATCTACGTCGATTAGTACACTCAACCTTTCCTGAAATTACACAAACCATTAAGAGCCTGTTTAAATTTTATTCAACAATAATTTTATAGCGGACAGTTTGGTCATATATTCTGCAGAATCGATCAAAAGCTCATAGTTTCTGCAGAGTCTTCTATCATTATCAAACCAAGCAAAAGTTCTTTCAACGATCCATCTCTTATTAATAGGTTCAAAAGCTGCATTTTTTCTATCAGAA
>CAIOLR010000367.1 GCA_903859135.1 uncultured bacterium
GTCCAAGGAGAAAAGTATCTCAGGATACAAATTTATCATTCCACCGATCATTTTAACGCGTATTTTATGATCAAGTTTAGATATCTTAGGACAAAATTATGTTTGATAATAATGACTAAAAATATTCTCATCACCTGCCTTTTTTTTTGGAGCACCACCTTATTTAGTATTTATGCTGAAGCACAAATACGATCTCAAGCTAAAAAACAATTCGTTACAGCTGAAACGATATTGGCTAGGCCACAAGTACCTATTTTATGCTATCATCAAATACGTGATTGGCGAGCGACAGACTCGAAAACAAATAAAGATTATATCACTCCAATCGATATTTTTAAATCTCACATGAAGATGCTTGCCGATAGCGGTTACCATACCATTTCGCCAGATCAATTGTACGATTATTTGCATCATGGCACGAAGCTTCCCTCGAAACCTATTATGCTCACTTTCGATGATACAGATTTGGATCAGTTTACTATTGCTGCTCCTACGATGAAAAAATACGGATTTAAAGGTGTTTTTTTCATCATGACTGTTTCCTTAGGACGGAAAAATTACATGACTAAAGATCAAGTGAAACAACTATCGGATGCGGGACATGTGATTGCTAGTCATACGTGGGATCACCATAATGTGAAAAAATACCAAGGAACTGACTGGGCCATCCAAATAGAAAAACCAACCCAACTTCTTAAAGAAATTACAGGAAAGGAGATCAAATATTTCGCCTACCCATTTGGTTTGTGGAGCCCCCAAATTATTCCTGAATTAAAAAAACGAGGTTTTATTGCAGCCTTTCAGCTAGCCGATAAACGGGACGAGAAAGAACCTTTGTTTACCATTCGTAGAATTATTGCTAGTGGATACTGGTCGGCTCATGCCTTACATACGAGCATTGTGAAAAGTTTCAGGTCAATCGGGAAGTAATCTCGCCAATTTCATCCATTATATTTCCTCTTCTAGCAATTGCTTATTGTAAAGCTCAAAGTAACTATTTCGATTTTCTATCAACTGACGATGCGTACCCTGCTCGACTATCCGACCCTGCTCGAGTACGATAATTTTATCTGCATTTTTGATAGTCGAAACACGATGTGAAATTAAAATACTCGTTTTTCCTTTCATCACTCGACCTAAATTTTGCAAAATTTCTTCCTCGGTTTTAGTATCTACGGCCGAAAGACAATCGTCAAAAATCAGGATCTGAGGCTCTTTGATGATCGCTCTAGCAATTGAGATACGTTGTTTTTGACCACCAGATAGTGTGATGCCTCGTTCGCCAATGAGCGTTTCAAACCCTTGTTCAAACTCGATAATATTTTGGTATACGGCTGCATCTTTTGCAGCTTGCTCGAGCTTTGCTTCTTCAGGTTGATCAAAGCCAAATCCAATATTGTTTCGTATGGTTTCAGAAAACAGAAAAACTTCCTGTGGCACAAAGCCGACTTGATTTCGATAATCACTTAAGTTCAGCTTTATGATTGATTGACCATCTATTAAAATATCGCCTGAATTGGAGTCGTACATGCGCATCAATAAATTGGCCAACGTGGTTTTGCCAGACCCTGTTTTACCAATAATGGCGACAAACTCACCTGGTTTTATTTCAAAAGAAAGTTCTTTTAGTGCCCAAATACCTGTGTCAGGATATAAAAAGCTGACCCCCTTAAATTGTATATGGCCTTTTAAATCTGTTGGTTGTATTCCCGTCGAATAAATTTCGGGTTCTGTTTTTAAAAACTCATTGATCCGTTTTTGCGATGCTGCTGCTCGCTGAATCAGTGATGTTACCCAACCTAATGAGGTGATTGGAAATGTTAATTGATTCACATATATAATAAACTCGGCAATATTACCTGAAGTGATACTTCCATGCATGACTTGAACACCACCCACGTAAATTGTGATAATCGTACTTAAGCCTACAAGAAGCATCATCATTGGAAAGAATAAGGCTTGAACTTGTACTAAAGCCATAGAGTGAGACTTGTAATTTTCACTTTCTATTGCAAATTTTTGTTTCGTATCCCCCTCGCGTACGTATGCCTTGATGATGCGTATACCTGAAAATGTCTGTTGCACGAAAGAGGACAATTTAGATAGTTGTTGTTGAATCTCTTTGCTGCGATAATTGATGCTTGTTTTGACATAATAAATGCTCAGTGCTAGAATCGGCAAAGGCATCAAGCAATAAATAGCAAGCTGTACATTGACCTTAAACATGGCATATACAACTAATACAAAAAGTACAGCAATATTGATGGTATACATGATGGCGGGACCAAGATACATACGCACCTGACTGACATCTTCTGTAACACGGCTCATTAAGTCACCCGTGTTGTTGCGACGATAAAAAGCAATGGACAAGTTTTGATAATGCTGATAAATTTCATTTTTGAGATCATATTCAATATGCCTTGACATCAAGATGATGGTTTGCCGCATAAAGAATAGGAATATTCCACGCAACAAGGCCAATACAAGAATACTGATCCCAAAAAGCAATAAACTATAACTAAAAAGCTCATGAATAATTTGTTGACGCTCAAATCCATTAAATAATTTATAA
>CAIOLR010000368.1 GCA_903859135.1 uncultured bacterium
CCCAATCTGGTCACACTGACTGTTAGGTACGTATCAAAGGGTACATAAGCTTCATAAAGGCATTGTCTAGCACATAGATGCACAAGTTTAATAAAACATACATACCTATATTGACTCATAATACATTGCTCCAAAATCAACGATTGGCTGTTGCGTGATGGACGTTTGTCTCAAAAATATAAATTATCACAAAAGCTGTAGCATTTAATTTATTCGTGACTCAAAGAAGGCGGCCAGCTTAACAGGGATCTTTCAAGTACTCTCAATACGCAGGCAAAGTACGAGACTTGCGGCTATCCAACAGAGACGACGGAGTTCCCGTTCCTGGCGGCCATCGGGTACAACAACAGCAGAGGAAACATATTCTACGAATGCGACGGAGTTCTCTTAAATCGCCTCTACGTTTTGGTACAATTTAATTAGCTTTGAATAAATTTCAGCGTTGAATAAGGTTTCGCTAAGAGATTTTATCCGGCAATTTCAACCTTTTAAAATGGATAATTTAAGGTATCTTTTTCATCTTTTAAACACCATGTTTAGTAGAATATGTCCGTGTTTAATGGATGGAGCTTAGATGCTGGCACAATCCCAATTTTAAAATGGGCTATTCAAAGCATTTTCTTCATTTATATTCGCACGTTTCAAACAACATTACCAAAATCAAAATTGTAAACTTCAACGGGATTCAAACTCGGATTGTCGGAGTAGACGGCAATCAGGCTGACCACTTGACCACAACCACGACCCTTGCTGCAGTTTTTAATGGACCATTCTGCAACAACCAAAACTAATGAATGAATTAGTTGGCCAACTTGAGCAGGATTTCGGAAAGGGATGCAGCATGGAGCTCTTTAGTATAAGGAGATGAGCTACTGGATAGGCCCAACAGTCAAACAACTATGAAATTATGCCATGCATGTGTTGCATTATTTTTTCTGGTTTAACATAAACACAACAGCTTTCTGCTTGGGCCGATCCAGCCTTCATCTCCTACTACTAAAGAGGTCCATGGATGCAGATAAAGTATCTAGCTAGATACTTGTTGACGATGAGGACTATCTGGAAAAGGGAATACTATTTTAGCTTTAAAATGGAGCTTTCAAGTAGTAGAGGATGTTACTTCTGGCCCCATTCATCAAAAGTAAGTCATATTTACTCAACATTTTAATGGGTCTTTGTTGAAGGCAATGATGATTACAGCATTTCTAATGAAATTCAGAGCAAAATCGATTCAGATTTTCGTGTTAGGTATTGGATGATAATTCTGTATTAAAAATTAAGTTTATTTGATCCTAGACCGCCGCCAGCTGCCACACGAATGAGCGACCCATCGCACAGATTCTGCTCGGGGTCCAAAACTTCGATGACCTGAACTGCACGACTCCGTATTGCGCGGCCCATCAAGCTTACCCCATCAGGCCGGAGGATGTAACTGTTCATGACGGGTAATTATGCAAGTCACGGAGACTTTTGTTTTAAAAGAAGTAAAATTTTCACATAAAGCCCTTTAGAAATCGTGCAAGTCCCGTGAAACACTTCAG
>CAIOLR010000369.1 GCA_903859135.1 uncultured bacterium
AGTTGAATATAACGTCAGCACTTGACTAAACACCAAACCGCCGACTATTGCTATACCCAAGGGTCTTCTTAATTCAGATCCGTAACCCGAGCCAAGGGCAAGAGGTAATGCTGCAAGAAGGGCCGCAAAAGTAGTCATCATAATGGGACGAAAACGCATCAAACAGGCAGTGAAAATAGCATCTTTTGGGCTCATAGCCAATGTGCGTTCAGCATTTAAGGCAAAATCTATCATCATAATAGCGTTCTTTTTTACAATACCGATCAATAAAATAACGCCAATCGTTGCAATGATGCTAAATTCAGTTTTGCAAATAAGCAGTGCCAGAATTGCACCAATGCCTGCAGATGGTAAAGTGGAAAGAATAGTCAAAGGATGGATATAGCTCTCATATAAAATACCAAGGACAATATAAATTGACACCAAAGCAGCTAGAATTAGCCAAGGTTGATTTTTTAAGGACTCTTCAAACGCTTTGGCAGTTCCTTGGAAGCTGCCGTGTATGGATGAAGGTACGCCAAGATTGTCCATTGTTTCTTTAAGTGCTTGGCTTGCTGTAGATAAGGATGTGCCAGGTTTAAGATTGAATGAGATAGTTCCAGCAGGAAACTGACTTTGATGGTTGACAGATAATGGAGTGTTGTTTGTTGTGTAAGTGACAAAGGTTGAAAATGGTATTTGTCCTGCAGAGTTTAATGGTAGGGCTTGTGGGATATTGATATACATATTTTTTAATGTTTCAGCACTTTGTGAAAATTCTGGAGAGACTTCCATAATGATACGATATTGGTTGAGATCATTGTAAATTAGAGAAATCTGTCTTTGTCCAAAGGCATTGTTGAGTGTGGAATTAATAAGCGACTGACTGAGTCCAAGCCTGCTGGTAAGGTCTCTATCAATCTGGAGTGAAATTTGTTGTCCATGATCTTGCTGGTTGGTATTTACATCTACTAATTCATGACGTTGTGACAAGGCTTTGACTATTTGAGGAACCCAAATACGAAGTTCTTCTAAATTATCTGCCTGTAGGGAATATTCAAATAAAGCAGAAGAACCACGTGCTCCGATTCTCAAATCCTGGGGTGACTGTAATATGAGCTTAGCTCCTGGTTCATTCTCAAGTTTTTTTCTGAGTCGTGACATCAGTTTATCAACGCTTAAATGTCTTTCTTCTAAGGGTTTAAGTGTTGCAAACATTTGTCCACTATTCGTGCTGCGTTGCCCCCCAGTAAAACCAATAACAGTTTCAATTTCGGGATCTTGGTGCAATATTGATACAAAATCAGCCAGTTTTTTTTGCATGGCTTGCGATGATATGCTCTGGTCTGCCTGAATGGTTCCTGAAAGTCTTCCTGTATCCTGAATAGGGAAGAAACCCTTTGGTACTATTGTATAGAGGTAGATATTTAAGCCTATCGTACACAATAATAACAACATTACTATTAAACCGTTACGTAAAGCCCATCGAAGTGTGCGTTCATAGCCAGTCAGTAAATGATTGGTATATCGTTCAGCAAAATAGTAAAGATGATTGGGTGTTTTTGTTTTTAAGGGTTTTAACCACAGTGCGCAAAGCATTGGTGTAGTAGTCAGTGAGATGACTAAAGAAATAAGAACGGCAGTTGAGAGTACGACTGCGAATTCCTGAAAAAGACGCCCCACGATTCCCCCCATTAATAAAATGGGGATAAAAACAGCGATAAGCGATAAGCTTATAGTTAATACTGTAAAGCCAACTTCACTAGCACCTTTTAAAGCGGCTTCACGTGGTGAGTTTCCATGTTCTAAATGCCTTAATGTATTTTCAAGTACAACAATTGCATCATCAACAACAAAACCAGTGGCAATAATCAGTGCCATTAATGATAGATTATCCAAACTGTAGTTGCATAAATACATTACACCAAAAGTGCCTAGTAAGGATACAGGTATAGTGATGATGGGAATAATAGAGGAGCGAAGGTCTCGTAGAAATAAAAAAACTATAAGGATCACCAATCCTATAGCAATTAAAAGACTGCGTTCAACTTCATGAAGTGAGGCGCGAATGGTTATGGATCTATCCAAAACCATTGATAGTTTACAGGCACTAGGAATAGATGCCTGTAATTGTGGAAACAGTGATTTAATTTTATCAACTGTTTCTATGATATTAGCGCCGGCTTGTTTATTTATGATTAATAAAATAGCGGGTTGGTTGTCTTTGAGTCCGGCTGATCTTAGGTCTTCTACAGAGTCTAGAGCCTGTCCTATGTCCGATAAGTGTATGGCTGCGCCATTTTTATAGGTGACTATGAGTGGTAAATATTCACTAGCAGTTTTAGCTTGATCGTTGGCGTAAATTGGTAATTGTTGAGTTGTATTTTCAATTGTTCCTTTAGGTCGATTGATATTACTCGCCGCAATAGTAGATCTCACTTCATCAAAGCCAATACCATATTTGGCCAAAGCGACTGGATTAAGTTGAATTCTTATTGCAGGTAGTGCACTGCCACCTACAGTAACTTGCCCAGTCCCTTGAACTTGTGATATTTTTTGCGAAAGAATTGTTGAGGCTGCATCATAAAGTTGACCACGTGACATAGTTTCTGATGTCAAAGCAAGAATCATAATGGGTGAATCTGCTGGGTTAATTTTCTTATAGCTTGGGCGATTAGGCAAATTACCTGGTAACAAGTTGTTTGCTGCATTAATCGCAGCTTGCACATCTCGGGCAGCACCGTCAATGTCGCGATCAATATCAAATTGCAACATAATATTGGTACTGCCCATAGAGCTTGCAGAAGTCATTTCTGAAATGCCTGCTATATGTCCAAGTTCACGTTCTAATGGAGTTGCTACTGAAGAACTCATTATTTCCGGACTTGCCCCTGGCAAGGAAGCTTGAACAGAAATAGTTGGAAAATCAACTTGAGGGAGTGGTGCGATAGGTAGTTGAAAAAAGGCGATTAATCCCGCTAAACTGATTGCCAGTGTTAGGAGCGAGGTGGCGATTGGACGATAGATAAAATACGCTGATAAATTCACAGAAAATCCTGATCAATCTCAAGAGTCCCTTTGAGCTTACGCTCTAGTTTATTGAAATATAGATAAATAACTGGAGTTGTGAACAGAGTAAGTATTTGGCTAAGGATTAAGCCGCCGACCATTGTAACGCCGAGAGGGTGTCGTAGTTCTGATCCTACTCCTGTTCCTAGCATAAGAGGAAGGGCACTTAATAACGCAGCCATAGTAGTCA
Organism: uncultured bacterium; assembly: GCA_903859135.1. Classification (GTDB taxonomy): domain Bacteria; phylum Bacteroidota; class Bacteroidia; order Sphingobacteriales; family Sphingobacteriaceae; genus Daejeonella. Next base: position 3,239 of record CAIOLR010000369.1, read on the forward strand.
TCATGATTGGACGAAAACGTTGGAGACAGGCTTGATGTATTGCTTCTTTGGGAGAGAGGTCTTGTTTGCGCTCGGCTTCTAGCGCAAAATCTATCATCATAATCGCATTTTTTTTGACAATACCTATCAGTAGAATGATGC
>CAIOLR010000370.1 GCA_903859135.1 uncultured bacterium
GGCACTTAACTTCCTGTTTTTGCAGCCCTACTGACTGCTCTTCTTCCGTCATTATATTCTTGTTCGTGGGCATATTGGTATTAAAAATAAATTAAAAACTACATTAAATTGATTGCAATAATAGCAAATTTTAATTACTCAAACCCTTTTTAATCCTTAAAAGCAAATTAGTTCTGATTCATTTTTGAGGGTAGCGTGATTTGCATTCGCTCGCCCTGTATCACACCGAACAAATGTTTGGATATATAGCCATCAGCGGTTTTGTTGCCCACATTAAACAGCTTGCTTAATTCGTAGGTGCTTAGTTCTGGGTTGTTGGTATAATACTCCATGAGCAAGGCTAATTGATATTTGTTTAGCTTGCTTTTTTTTGATAAGAATAGATTCGTCCAGTCCATACAGCTAATTTTTTCTTAGTTCTAAACTTGCCAAATTGGCGTTTAAAAAGTGACGAACGGCCCCATCTTTTCGCGCCAAACTAGAGTTGATATATACCACTACATCTGCTTTGGTATCAATTAAATTCATCGCTGATAAGTTGAATTGATCAACTTTATCGCCTACCACATTGATGCGCCAAAACTCATCTTTTGCGCGTTTTTCGCCGTAGCTGTCTACAAATCCGGGCACAAGTAATAACATTGACTGATGCTTGGCATTATTAATCCCAATCGTATTAATTGGGCTTACTTCCTTAATAATTCCTTTCAACTGTATTTTAGCCATGTAGATGTGTTTTAATCGTTTCTATTTCTAATTTTTCATATTCAAAGCAAAGGAGTTCTTGTATTATCCGATAGTCGCCATATTTCCTTGTTAGGGAGCTTTTTAGCGATTCAATGATATATTTGTTATCGATATACGTAATCTTCTTTTCGGCATAGATAATCATCTTTTTGAGGCTTTGAATCTTTTGTTCCCATTCGTCTAGCTCATCAAGCATGTCATCTATTACTTCTTCGTTGATCATAGTAAATTGAGTTGATGGGCTAATACGGCGAACGAGGTTTTTGAAAGCAGTCCAGTCTTCAGGCGGATTCTGTCTTTGTAATACCGCAGCGAGTTGTCAGATATCCCCATTGCCATATATATTTCTTTATCCAGAAGGCCAGCACCCATGTATTTCAATACGGTGATTTCTTTTTTGTTTAGAAAGCCATTTTTAACGGCGATTGCCGAACACAATTTGCCTTCATTGGGGCATTGTCCACGTCGGCCACAGTCTACATATTCAGATGGTAGCATTACGCCGTCTTCGGTCATGTCAGGCGTTTGATCAAAAGCCCCATGCCGACAAGCGATATATTGTTTTAGTTTGTCGCTATCGTTTTGAATTCCCCATGTATTCATGGCCTTTAAGGCACTTTTGTTTGCCATCATATCCGCTTTTACTTTGTCGAGTATATGGGTTGGGATCTCGCTAAATGGGTATGTTTTTCCGCCGTGTAAGCAAAAAATATCTCCTTCATGGATATAAAACTCTACACTTTTGTCTGCCAGTCCGGCGGGTAATTTTTCGTTGATGTTAGTAATTCTGATCATTTTTATAGGTATTTGTATAATATTCAAAATTTTATTTCGATTTTTGTTGTTAAAAATGTTCAAATATTAAGGCACTTTTATTACATATTTGAAGGTTATTTAATATTTGTACATAAAAAGTTAAATTTTTGAAATGACGTAATTGTTATAATGGATTATCATATATGGTACAATAATATGGTGATTATGATACAATAGCAAATTTTGTGATTATATTATCTAAAGTTTTATACTATATACCTGTTTGTCAATTAATTAAAAATTAAGTTATGGATGTTGAAATTAGTCGTGAGATTGGGCTGATCCGTTTACAGAAAGGAATGTCGGCCAATGATGTTGCCGAAAAAATAGGGTGGACTAGAGTAAATACCTACCATCACATGCGCAATGATGATATGAAAATATCGGTGCTATGGCAGCTATCGGAAGCCTTAGATTTCAATTTATTTTCGCTTTTCAAGCCTAAATTGAGTTCTTCGGAGGTAGAAGAAGACAATAGTGAGCTAACAAAAAAGTTGTCGAGGTCTCAGATCAATGCTGATGATTTAGTGATTCTTTTGAAGGCAAAATACAAACTCGACGACGTGAACAAACTTGCTCCTTTTGTGTCACAAGTGACCGCATTGGCTGCAAAATTTGGGTTTGAGATGAAGTAGGTTTCTCAGATGTGAAAAGGTGATTATTTTAGTGCGATGAAGATAGCTATTAGCGCAGTAGAGAGGCCAACAACCCAGTAGAGGGTAGATATTTTATCTTCTACATGTGTAAACTTGCTATCTATTTGGGCAAATTTACCTTCCATATGCTCGAATCTGGTTTCAAATCTGGCAAACATGCTATCCATTTTGGTTAATACATCTTTCATGTCGTCTTCTACTTTTAGGTTGATCACATCAAGGATCGCTTTCTTGTTTTTCTCATCAAGCTGATCTGATGCGTCAGATAGTTTTGTCAAGTCCATTGAATACAAAGTTAGCCAAATATTTTCAATTGCTATGTTCCATTCAAACGACCGTTTAAATGGAGTTTAAACCGAGTCATCGAGATTCAAAAAAATACACCTAGAATATTCCATTTATATCATTTATTTAATCTATGTTTACTTTTTTAAATAAATGATGTTTAAATGCTAGTAGGCTACGTACGCGTTTCTCGTAATGAGCAGAACTTAGATCTTCAACTTGATAGTTTGAAAAAATCAGGGGTGGGAGAGATTTTTCAAGAAAAAGCAGGTGGTACATCGAAGGAACGGCTAGAATTTGATCGTATGCTCACGTTGCTTCGAAGTGGTGATATAGTAGTCGTGTGGCGTATAGATCGTTTAGGGCGGTCGACACTGGCATTGGTTAGGCTGATGGCTGAGCTTAGAGAGCGAGGTATTGAATTTAGAAGCATAACTGAGGGGATTGATACCACTACCCCTATGGGTAGGTTATGGTACACCTTGAGTGCCGTATTTGCAGAAAATGAACGGGAGATTATTCGGGAAAGGACTATCGCTGGTCTTGCTTCTGCGCGTGCTAGAGGGCGTAAAGGAGGGAGGAAATTCGGGCTATCTGATAAAGCGAAGCAAACCGCAAAAACCGCAAAAGTTCTATACGATTCTGGCCAATCTGTGAGTGACATTTTAAAAGCACTAAGTATTGGCAGTAGCACCACGTTGTATAAATACTTGAGGTATGAAGGTGCAAAAATTGGCGTAAATAAAATTTAGTCATGGAAAAACTACCTAAGAAACCCAAAAGAATCGTATTGCCACAAATTCGAAATTACATTGTGCAGCCAAATCGTGTTACCAAAAGCCGATTCGGTGCCGATGTAGGTGGTTATACGTTGATCCAGCATAAAATACTGACAGCAATCATGTATTACTTACAGGAGCCTATTCATTTGGCAATGAAAGGGCACCTCTATAATCAATTAGAAATATTTTCAAATCCAGACTTGATTAAACTGGCTATACCCATGAGCGATATTGGCAAGCCGAGGCAGTATCAAGAAATTCGTGAAAATATTAAGCGACTGGCTTCTATTGTCGTTGCTGTTCCATACATCTCGAAAGAAGGGAAAGATATGGAGCGAATCACGGGGCTAATTAGAGCTGATCTAGAAATTAGCTCTAAAAGAAGTTCTGTAATGGTTATTGAAATAGAAAAAAGGGTGGCTGATATTCTGATAAAAATAGACAGGGACGCTGATGGTACGCCGAAGAATTATACGAGACATGCATATGAAGTGTCACAAAACGCCACCTGTAAGTTCACGCCTACAATCTATAAGCTTCTCTGTTCTTGGAAAAAGAAAGGAGAGTTTAAAATATCATTAGATGAACTCAGGGCGGATTTATGCCTTACTTCCATGTATAGTGAATACTCAGATTTTAAAAGAAGGGTTTTAATCCCAGTGATGAATGAGTTAAAAGAAATAGGTGATTGCTGGTTTGATTGTACAGTAAAAAGTTTCGTTGAGAAAAAAAGAAATAAACCTGTGATGCTATGCTTTAAAGTGATAACACCAGAGGTCAGCAAAGAAATGGATGAAAGGGCGAATTATATACGAAATATGCTTCGGACTAACTTTAAGTTTCAACTTAAGGATATTGAAGACATTAATCATGTTCTTCATAACAAAGATATCAATCAGCGCGATATCATTCATAAAATTCTATTTATTGAAGATCAGATCTACAAGAAGGGATTAACTGACGATAAAGTGAAAAGCCCTAGACATTTTGCTTTAGCAGCCCTGCTAAATGAATTTGGCAATAAATAGTTCGGTTTTTGTCAGGAACGCGAGAACTTAGTTCGGTTTTTGTCGGGAATTAGTTCGGTTTTTGTCAGAACTTAGTTCGGTTTTTGTCGGGAATTAGTTCGGTTTTTGTCAGATAAAACCTCTATAAAGTATTGATTTATAATGCATAATGCACAAGTACAAATATCAATTGATTATAACAAATATAATCAATGATAAAAAGTATTTAGGGTTGAATAGTAAAATAGGTTTTAAATGGGCTTTTTTAAAAAGAATCATCCTCTTAAAAAGAAATTTTGTTGCGACGAGTTTTTTTAGTTCGGTTTTTGTCAGGATTTACTCGTTTGAAATATGGATAATGCAATAGTTGGTTCGGTTTTTGTCGGGAAATTGACATAATAATCTAATAATCAGTTATTTAAATATAATAAATAATTGACACAAATTAGGTTGTTATGCAATTTGTCCCAGTTAGGGGTTGTAAGCGCAAACCGCAGAAATTTCCGATCGAGTTAGATTTATGATCTGGGGTTGTAAGCGCAAACCGCAGTTAGATTAAAAACTAGAACTAAACGCATCAAATCCATCTTCTTTAATCTTTTTAGACAAGTTGACCCCTACCCCCTATTTTATTAAAATTATTACTTGGGTTCAGGTAATAGATTCGGAAGAATTTGCTTAGCGTACGTTTTCGTTCCATTGGGCTTCAAACCCCGTAATATAAATAGGACAAATTGCATATACGAGAACGAAATAAAAGAAGAGAAATAAATAGTTCGGTTTTTGTCAGATTTAGACAGCAATTTTAGTGAATACCTGCTTATTCACTGACTTAAAACACATTTTAATAATATCAATTTAACATTCAAAAAACATATAAATTACATTATTTTATAATATAAAAAATATGTTTTTGACATTTTATTTAAATGTCAAATTTCTTAAAGA
>CAIOLR010000371.1 GCA_903859135.1 uncultured bacterium
GCAACTTTTATAGACATTTGGCGATTTTTTTCTAGTCAATTTATGACAGTATAGGTACTGGAGCAGCAGCTGTGTAATGTATGCAAGAACTAAGTTTCCATGAAGATCCAAAACCAAACAAAAATTGATTTTTTTATTTCACAGGCTACGCAACGGCCTCATCACCAGACATGCGTACAGCGTCACAGGTCTAGCCAGAGTCCGCGGCCAACTTGGTAAATAAAAACGCACAAGTCCAAAATAAACATTTGCCCTCGATGAGAATCGAACTCATGACTCCTTGTTTACGAGACAAGTGCTCTAACCACTGAGCTACGAGGGCTTACCGTAACAAGGGAGATTTAATAACCATTATATTTTGTAGCAAAATTAATACCTCGCATAAATGTTAACTACAAATGGAAAAAACTATCTTGAATTAATGATATTTTTATTTCCCTGTTTGTATAAGTAAAAATATGTCATCTGTTGATAATCACACCTTTCAAGTAAATGATTGGTAGTCACGTATTATCATCCTTGAGTACTTCTTGATTGGACATTACAAGATACTGAAAAATGTAACCTTTTTCTTCTGACAATCGTTACTATTAGTATCAACAAATTTTAGAGTAGTGTAACTAATTTAATGCATTTGGTTAAAATAGTCATGTGACTTGGAACAGCCAATCAGAGTACATTATTTCAGCGTAGCGTAGCTACACTAATTTAAACCTATGAAATCTGCTCTGGATTCGAACCACCGCAAACCTGGAAGTGACCACTGTGCTGACTTTGCAAAATTGTTTTCAGGGGACACCCATCTAGTCAGGTTACGTAACCCATGGGGTAAGGGTGAGTGGAACGGGCCCTGGAGCGAACGGAGCTGGGAGTGGGACTCGTTGTCCGACAGGGACAAGGAGCTGCTCTCCGTTCGTGTCCGGAATGAGGGCGAGTTCTGGATGGCGTTTGATGACTTCGCGAAGCAATTCTCACACCTTGATCTCGTAAGTCCATACCTATGGAGCTCGGGATGATGTATAGCTTTGACAATATCTGTAGCGATTGTATTGTGTGTTACAATACCATCGTGTGTAACGATTGTATTATGTGTAGCGATTGTATCGTGTGTATAACAATGATAATGTGTGTAACGATTGTATCGTGTGTAACAATGATAATGTGTGTAACAATTGTATCGTGTGTTGCTATTAAAACGTGATTAGCACTGACTAACAATGTAGTTTAGTATTGATAGGATCCTTTAGGTACAACTACTGATTATACCCCAATGCCTGTGTACTACCTATTTAGCCCTCATGGCCAATTAATTCCCAATGTTAACTCGCGGTACTATACCTTTGCCGGTTTACAACTAGCTACGGACTTGATTTGTACTGTCCTCAGATTTGACCGGTTTTACCCTCTCTATTATGCATGCATTAGGTTCAGGAAATCCTACTTAGTCGCTTTTTGTTGATGTATGTAATTGACATTACTATTGCCAGTCAAGTACCCAATTCTTGATGGCCTGACATTTCCAGGTTCACATTGGTCCCGACGACTGGATGAGTGAGTCTGCCCTTCACAGCAAGAAGCCCTGGAGGGCCGTCTTGGCCAGACGCAGGTGGAGGTCTGGATACAATGCCGGAGGATCGCCCTCATACATCGGTATGCTATTTCACGACAAGACAAAAATACCGAGCCAACAGCCAAGCTTAAAATAGTTAAGAGTTTAGTAACCTGATGTTGGAAGAGATTGCCTTACAATTTTGTGAACACCACAGTTCACAGCAGGAACAAAAACTCTCAATCTATCAACTATTATGTATTTCATGCAAAACAATGAATCTTTAAATAGGCACACAGGAGCTTCAAGAAATGGAAATACTATGCTGCCTTGTCAAGTGAAAAGAAGATTTCAGAAAGATACCTATACGCAATCAGCGAAGTACACGGTATGGGTTCTCTAGAGGGTGCATGCCTTGCC
>CAIOLR010000372.1 GCA_903859135.1 uncultured bacterium
TACATGATGGTCAAACCAAATATGATGTCGATCGCCCCACTCAACAAAGACGGAAAAAGTTCAGCAATAAACACGTCTACTTGTTGCAAGGTTTTGTCTAATAGATGATGTTTATTGAGTAGATCATGTTGATTGATTTTAGAGCCTACAAAGTTGGTTATCTGGTCAATAAATACTTTGATTTTTACACTATTATTTTGGAAATAAGACACCTTGTGAATCACCATCATACTCAAGGCAAAAAAAGGCAGTACAATCATTACAAACGATGAAAGCATTATAAACAGTGCCGCAATCCAACGTTTCCAATTCCATTGATAAACTAAAAATAAAAATACTGGTCTCAATATTGTGTATAGCACAACTGTGCTTAGCAATGCACCTGCTATTCCTCGTACCGAATACAAAATGACAGTACTTAAAATCAACAGTATTGCTATGATGATGACATTACGCTGTTTATAATTGTAAATAGATATCATTGATCGATAAACTAAAAATTATTTGCTATAAATATCGCAATAAGATTTTAATCAAAAGTTATTTTAATTTTACTTATTGTAAATCAATCTTAAAAAACAGTTAGGCTATGCTAGATGTCATTTACGACGCCGAAACTACTAATTTCTCACAAAAACAGCCTTCCGCTTTTCTAAGAATGCGGCAACACCCTCTTTAAAATCGTCTGTTCCAAAACAGTTTGAAAATTCCTGTATCTCCACATCAAACCCATTCACGTCGTCTGTTAACGCAGCATTTACAGCACGTATGGCTGAACCTGTTGCAATAGGCGAGCGACTTAGTATTTTCTTCATGATCTCCTCTGCTTTTGCCACTAGTTGATCCTGCTGAACGACATGGTTCACTAAGCCCCAATGGTATGCATCCGATGCCGAGATCATATCGGCAGTCAATATCATTTCTAGTGCTCTTCCCCTACCTACTAATTGTGTTAAACGCTGTGTACCCCCATAACCAGGAATAAGGCCTAAACTAACTTCGGGCAAACCCAACTTGGCGTGATCTGCGGCAATACGCATATGGCAAGCCATTGCTAACTCTAGCCCTCCTCCCAAAGCAAAGCCGTTGATTGCTGCTATGATTGGTTTGGTGCTGTTTTGGATAACGTCAAACACTTTGGTTTGCCCTTCTCTAGCTAGATAATGTCCCTGATCCGTACTAAAGTGCATAAATTCCGAAATATCAGCCCCTGCAACAAAAGCCTTCGTTCCGACTCCCGTTAGAATAATCCCTCCAATATTTTTATTGTGGCAGGCATCCGTTACAGCAAAATGGAGCTCACTCAAGGTTGCCTTATTTAAGGCATTTAATTTGCTTTCGCGATTGATGGTTAGAAACAATAGTTGATCTTTGATTTCCGAGAGCAGGTTGTCGTATTTCATGGTATTTTTTTGGATGATTACTGTGATGTGTGTGTGTGTGAATAGCGATGATGCCTAAAACCACCATGGACTAAAAATTCCGATGCTCTTCTGTCCA
>CAIOLR010000373.1 GCA_903859135.1 uncultured bacterium
TATCCGCTATAAAATTATTGTTGAATAAAATTTAAACAGGCTCTTAATAAAGAAAAAAAAAGGGAGGAAATAAAACCATCGTGAGCCACCGCTCACAAACCATGTATAATTAACCTGGCTCATGATAGCTTCATGGCCAATAAAAAACAATTAGAGGCATGAAAACATTATTACTATTTCTATTAGCGGTCCTGCTATTTAGCAGTACAATGGCGCAACAAAGGCCACAGTTCACACAATATTTCTTTAACAATTACCTGATCAATCCTGCAATAACAGGTATTGAAAGATATACGGATGTGAAACTAGGATACCGAAACCAATGGGTTGGATTATCGGGAGCACCGATCACTTCATTTGCATATATATATACCCCTATTGGAAGCAATTACATATCTAGCAATGCTGGCTCTTTCGCTGAACAAGGAAATAATCCGAATAGCAGGAGCTATTTACAAACGTATATGGCTGCTGAACCACACCATGGAATTGGAGTACATGTAGTTACTGATCAATCTGGGCCATTTAACACGACTGTTTTCAAGGCAACATACGCCTATCACATGGGACTAGCACCACAACTAAACCTAGCACTTGGTGTCTCTGGAGGATTCTCAAGTGACAAAATCGATCTTGCAAAAATTGACCAAGCGAGTCAAAGTGACCCTGCAGTAGTCAAAAGTCTAGGGACTAAAATCAATCCTGACGCTGGCTTGGGACTATGGCTTTATGGGCCTACCTTTTTTGCTGGTTTATCTGCCGACCAATTGTTAAGCCAATATTCTACAATCACTTATGGGGGCAAACAAGTACCCCATTTTTACTTAACAGGTGGATACAAATTTTTTGTCTCAGAAGATATCAGTGTAATACCTTCGGCAATGGTTAAATATGCTTCACCAGCTCCAGTATCTTTAGACCTGAGTGCCAAAATGATGTTTAGAGACATTTTTTGGCTAGGAGGAGGCTACAGACAAGGTGATTCTTTTTCAGCAATCGCAGGATTTAATATAAGCTCACTACTGAACATCAGTTATTCATATGACCTCCCTACTTCACAGCTCCGCACAGTCAGTTCTGGATCACACGAGGTTGTTTTAGGCTTACTCTTGAATAACAAGTACAAAGTAACTTGTCCACAAATGCTGTGGTAAATATTATGTTAGAGTTCTTTTCTTAATCTAGCCACTGGAATATTTAGTTCCTCTCTATATTTGGCAATCGTGCGTCTTGCGATTCCATAGCCTTTTTCCTTTAAAATATCGGCTAATTTTTCATCGGCTAGGGGATGGTGTTTATCCTCTGTACTGATACACTCCATCAGTATTTTTTTCACCTCTTTATTGGATACTTCTTCACCAGTATCCATTTGTATCGCTTCGGAAAAGAATGATTTTAAAAGAAAAGTACCGAATTCTGTTTGCACATATTTGGAGTTTGCCACACGTGATACCGTAGAAATATCCATCCCAATCCGGTCTGCAATATCTTTCAGTATCATGGGTTTGATTTTTTTTTCATCTCCAGTCAAAAAATACTCATACTGGTAATTAATAATGGTATTCATTGTTTTAAGCAAGGTTTGCTGACGTTGCTTGATGGCATCAATAAACCATTTGGCGGAGTCTAACTTTTGTTTAACAAACTGAATAGCCTCCTTTAACTTTTTATCTTTTTGGGTTGTTTTATCATAATGCTCAAACATTTCCTGATATGATCGACTAACACGAAGCTCTGGGGCATTTTTCGAGTTCAACGTCAAAAGCAATACACCATTGTTATTTGCAATGTAAAAATCAGGTATGACTTGCAATTCCTTTGTAGTAGCTGTATTTGAATCGCCTGGCTTAGGATTTAATTTTAATATCTCGTGTATGATTTCTTTTAACTCCCCTGAGTCCATGGCTAGCAGCTTCTCGAGCTTATCATAATGTTTTTTTGTAAACTCATCTAAGTATTTATCTATAACCAATATTGCTTTTTCAACAACTAGGGTTTGCTCTTTCTTTCGCAATTGAATCATCAGACACTCCTGCAGGTTACGTGCCCCAACACCAGATGGGTCGAATGATTGTACGATACTTAAAACTTTCTCTACCTCATGCTCTTCCACGAAAATATTTTGGGAAAAGGCCAAATCATCCATCATTGAAATAGTAGATCGTCTTAAATATCCATCATCATCTAAGCTGCCGATAATCTGTTGCCCTATTTTTAAATCTTTATCGTCCAACGGCACCAAACGCAATTGCGCCTGTAGATTTTCGAGAAAAGAATTTTGTATGGCTATAGGAATTTCCTTAGACTCTTCATCTGGATCATTGCTTTGATTATATGCTGATCCATACTCATGGAGGCTATCCTCCTGGAGATAGTCATCTACATTAAATTCTTCGTAGTCATCTTGTCTCTCCTGAGGAGAATTGACTTCTCCTTCGATATCATGATCGGGATAATCCTCCCTAGGTTCGTCCATATTAGTTAAACTAAGGTCTTCCAATGCAGGATTATTTTCCAGCTCATCCTTTATACGAGCATCCAATGCAACCGTTGGAATTTGCAATAGTTTAATAAATTGTATTTGCTGTGGTGAAAGCTTTTGTAGTAGCCTCTGCTGAAGTCTTTGTTTTAACATAAATGAGCCCGAAGGAATTAATAACCACGCTATACAACGCGCTGGTTTTGCACAAAGGGCACTAATTTATTGAATTTGTCCCTAAAAAGATGTGTATCTAGATAATGTGGGTATGACGAATCTATATTTTTTTCACAAAAAAAGCATGTCTGAAGGGACATGCTTTTGTTCTCAATGATGTATAGTCGATTTAGAAAATAACCTTCACATTGACAGCGTTTAGGCCTTTTTTGCCACGCTCAACTTCATATTGAACTTTATCGTTTTCACGAATTTGGTCAATTAAACCTGATGAATGAACGAAAACGTCCTCTTCACCTGATTCTGCGGGGATGATGAACCCGAATCCTTTAGTTTCATTAAAAAACTTTACTGTACCTTCTTTTTGCATTGTGCTGATATTATTAATAATTGCCACAAGATAATAAAATTATATCACAA
>CAIOLR010000374.1 GCA_903859135.1 uncultured bacterium
AAAAACTTACCAAACATGGCAATAGCTGGGCTTTGATAATTGATAAGCCGGTTCTCGATCTTTTAAATATTAATCCAGAAACTCCATTGGAAATAACTACTGATGGTCAACTACTTCTTATTTCACCTGTGAAAGACGATAAAAGAAAATCCAGTTTCAAGCGGGCTTTAGAAGAGACCAATCGTAAATTTGGAACTGCTCTCAAACGATTGGCAAATTGACCAATGTCACCCGATTTCCTGACTTTGGAAGAAGTTCTCGAAATCCATGACGATCAGGTTAATCGTTATGGTGGCACTAGCGGTATTCGGGACTTTGGTTTGCTAGAATCTGCCTTGGCACAACCTCAAACCATATTTGATGGATCGTTTTTGCATACCGACCTATTCGAGATGGCTGCTGCTTATTTTTTTCACATCATTCAGAATCACCCTTTTATGGATGGCAATAAACGGGTAGGCGCCGTGGCTGCCCTCGTGTTTTTGGAAATGAACAATAAAACTATCATCATGACTAACGATGAACTTGAGTCTCAAGTTCTTTCCGTAGCGCAGGGCCTAACAGATAAAACTGCCAGCGCAAAATTTTTCCGTGAACACGAAGTCTAAATTTTTGCTGTAATAATCTGCGCTTAAGAAAATACGGGTTGATTTCATTCTTTCTGCAGAAATGCACTATTTGGTCGGAAAATTATTTAAACTATTTTCAGCTTGAGCATTTTTCATCCCTGATAGCTAAAAAAAGAGGCAGGGGTGCTGCCTCTTTAAGACATCAAGATCATTTCCTTGATCTGCCATCAGGCAACCCCCTTAAGGAATACCAATGCTTGACTGCAACCGTGATGGTGTCTCGGCCACAATCAAGTTCCTTAGCAAAAAAGTTTGTAATACCTAATCTTCATCCATATCGTTCAATTGCAAAGTGGGTGAGCAAAAGATTAAAATCTACACCGTTGGTACGGGCAATGTTTGCTAATCGTTGGCGAACTGATGCCACAACATTATTTAGCTTATCTTTGCTCATATTATTGCTTCCATGTAAGGGCGCATTACATTTTCCATGTGTCTGATTTTTGATATTTGATGAATCTCGTCAACCGTGGCCTTATGTTTACGCAGGCAGTCCCGAAGAGCCTCAAGAGCTACACTTAGCCCGATTTTATTTCGATACTTGAAGCAATCGACCACGGTTCTAGCAGGCGTGGTTGTTTTAAATTTTACTCCATGTATCAAATGTTCTGTAACACCTGCAGCTAGGGCTGGCCCGGAAAAGCGTACGAACCTTATTGGCGGATAATCGACCTTGGGGAGTCTGGCCTTGGGGCTTATCCCAAGCCATATCTGATGTGGTATTTCAGTTGTAAGCCCATGAAATTGCAAAGCAGAGAGAAGGCAAACGATTCCATGAGGCACTCTGGTACAAGCTTCCAAGGTGCTTTGGTGCTCAGTTACATCGCCGTTCAGAAGAACATAAATGCCTCTTGATGCTTTTTTGAGAACTCCTGATTTAACAAGTCTTGATAGATAAGTTCGTGGAATATCGAACTTTAGAAGGTCACTAGATTTTATGACCCCCTTTTCTTTTT
>CAIOLR010000375.1 GCA_903859135.1 uncultured bacterium
TGACAAAGAGTTATTGAAGCCTACATTCGTTGGTCGTGAACTAACAGATGAGGAAATAGACAATATTAGTGATGAAATACCACATTACATTGACACTTATATGGGCAGACGGATGTTTGCTAGAGCAATACTAATAAAGGCACAAGAGAAATGAACATAACACTAAAGATTATTAAAGAAAATAAGGACGGGTCTGCCAATGCGATGGTGGACTTTGATAAGGAAGGGCTTGAGTTCTTGGTACAAGAGGGGTTGTTGTCAATCCTAGAGAAATATATTGAGCAGAACAAGAATGCCCAAGAAGGACAGAAGTTGCGTAAAAAAATGGAAAAAAAGGAAGATATTGATATGGACGGGAGATGTTAATGAACTTACAAGAACTAATTGAGGCGCTAGATCAACGCTATGGAAATCCATATGCAAAGGAATGTCACTTGATCCAGGAAGGTATTAAAGCTTTGAGAGAACAGGATGTTCGCATCAAGGATTTAGAAAAGTACATCGCTGAGCAAGAATTAAAAAAATGAGTTTTACAATCATGCAGCATGATGGCATGAAAGTTACCCAATGGTTTCGAACTATTGATGAATTGATTGCCAGTATGCTTAAAAACCCTAATGACAGATATTGGAGAAACACATGACTACATTCACCACGCAAGACAGATTAGAGGCAAAGATTGCTGAGCTTGAGGCAGAAATTGATGCTCTTAAAAAAGAGTTAGACGCTAGGTTTAATACTGGTAAATCGTTAGGGTACGCAGAGGGTCTTGCCTCAATGAGCGGCATGAATATCAAGGGAGCGCCATTTTGATTTTGCTTAAGTGGTCTGGAACAGTCCTATGTTTGATAGGTATTGCTCTAACCAGTTTTAATATCTACCCAGCCAATATCTTTTTTGGCTTGATAGGCAGCGCTTTATGGACGCTAGCGGGCTTTCTACAACATGACGCGCCATTATTTTTAGTTGAGGCAGTAGCAGTAATTATTTACATAACAGGAGCAATAGCATGGTTGATGTAAAACGAGTAAACCATTACAAGATTGAAGACGCAATCATGCGTTTTTGGAACATAAAAGATCATATTAAATTGCTGATTGAGAAGTACATAGACCATCCAACACCAATGACTGAGGATGAGATGTGGAATCAGCTGGCTGCATTAGAGGCTATGGTTGAGCTTTACATTGATGCTGGCATGGATACCTACTGCAAGGTATTTGAGTTGAATGAATACGCATCGGATGAAGTCAAAGCAAACCGGGCTGAGTGGATGAAAAACATAACCAAGAACCAAGAGTCTTGGGAGAACTTATTAATGAGTTCAACTAGGGTAGTTAAAAAGAAAGGTAAAAAGAAATGAAAGATTACCAAAAGGGATACTGGCAGGGCTATTGGTCAGGATCGTTGGTCGGAGTTATTGCTTGTGTAGTGGGGCTATACATCGGCACTTATGCAAGACCAGCTTGCGCCCAGGTGCAGAGCTGGGAAGTAAGCCCACAGAACTGGCGTAACAGTGAGCAGAACTGGGAGAATAGCTCTCAAAATTACAACAACAATCCACAGAACTGGAAGAATAATTCCAACAATTATTACTCAACTAATGGGGTTTACTCTAATGGTGGAGATCGTATTGGATATGAAACAATGAGTCCTAGTGGCGTAAAAAATTATTATGACAACGAAGGTAAAAGAAAAGGATATAACCCATATGGAAGATAAAATGATTGACTACTCAGAAAAACTATTAAGCGTCGATAGAATGCATAAAAAAGTACACGCACTATTGCTAAAAAGAAAAACACATGAGTCGATCTCAATAGTAGATGACATGATTATTGATTTGATCTTACTAAAAAACTGGCTGCGAAATGATAATCACAAACAAATATAATTTACCAAAAACTTTCCTAAACATTTGCGAACGCCCTACCTATACAAAGGGTAAGGCGCACATCTCTGCAACTGGGCTGCTTACCGCTCCACGTTTGGCGCGCTTAAAAGAAATTTACGACGACAAGATAGTTACAGATGTAAGCGATATGATTTGGTCTATTTTTGGCACTGCTGTTCATAACATCTTAGAGCAAGGTAAGGACGAGAACCATGTAGTAGAGCAGCGTCTTCATGCAGAGCTGGATGGATGGCATATATCAGGTGCTATTGACCTGCAGATTACCCGCGATGATGGCATAGAGATCAATGACTACAAGACTGTAGGTGCATGGTCTGTAATGAATGAGAAGATTGAATGGGAGCAACAATTAAATGTTTACGCTTGGCTTGTCGAAACAGTTAAAAAGATGCCAGTTACGGAACTCAAAATCATCGCCATCATACGCGACTGGAATCGCAGGGACGCGCAGTCTCGCACTGGATATCCGGAAGCGCAAGTGGCGACCATTCCGATTCAGTTATGGGACTACGAAAAACGGGAATCCTTTATCCGTGATCGCATACATTTACATAGCGAAGCCCTCTTTGCCAGCGAGACAGGTGAGGAGTTACCGCAGTGTTCGCCTGAAGATTGTTGGGAAAAACCCACGACTTACGCAATTAAAAAAGATGGTGCGATGCGAGCTAAGTCACTCCACACATCATTATCAGAAGCAGAAGTAGCATTAGAGAAGTCCGGAAAAGGGTACGCATTAGAGGTTCGCGAAGGCGAAAGAACCCGATGTGCCACTTTCTGTCCAGTAGCACAATTTTGTACTCAGTATCAAACTTATCTTAA
>CAIOLR010000376.1 GCA_903859135.1 uncultured bacterium
CAAACTCAATCAGCACATCTGTTTTCATCCATTCTTGCATATGTGAAGCTTGAACGATTAAAATTGTGCAGAAAATTAAATCACTTTGCACTCAAAGCCAAAATTTATCTCGCCGCTAATAAAGCTGCTTGGGAAGAAGTGCAAAAAATAAATTTTCAACCTACTGCGTAACATCAGTTAAATAAGTTTCTGTCTGAATTTGGATTTGCAAATTTTTTATGAAAAAAACATTCTTCCTCTTATTCATCCTAAGCTCAATCAGAATATATGCTCAGGATACAGCAAAACCATTAACCTTTTCGGGCTATTTAGAGACATACTATAGCTACGATTTTGGAAATCCTACCAATCATGAAAGGCCATCTTTTTTTTATAGCTATAACCGCCATAACGAAGTTAATTTGAATATTGGCTTTGCCAAAGCCAGCTACAATACCGATCAAGTCCGAGGCAATTTGGCTTTAATGACAGGTACGTATCCACAATATAATTTAGCTGGAGAACAGGCCTTGCTAAAAAATGTGTTCGAAGCCAATGCCGGAGTAAAAATGTCAAAAAAGCACAATTTGTGGCTTGACGTTGGTATCATGCCCTCACATATTGGTTTTGAAAGTGCCATTGGGAAAGATTGCTGGAACTTAACAAGAAGTATTTTAGGAGATAATTCACCCTATTATGAAGCAGGTATTAAATTGGGTTATACGTCCAAGAGTGAAAAATTATACCTAGCAATCCTATACCTCAATGGCTGGCAAAAGATACAACGCGCCGTGGGCAATCAAACGCCTGCCTTTGGAACACAAGTAACTTACAAACCAAACGAAAACACTACATTGAATTGGAGTACCTATATCGGTAACGAGCAGCCCGATATTCTAAAAAAGTGGCGTTATTTCAACAATTTTTATGGACAATTTCAGCTCACAAACAAAGCTAGCCTAACAGCAGGATTTGATATGGGTGTGCAGCAAGAAAGCAAAGGAAGCACAAACTACGATGTTTGGTATGCTCCAGTTTTAATTGCTCGCTACTCAGCAACGGATAAAATGCGTATAGCAGCGCGCGGAGAGTATTATACCGATAAGGGAGGTGTCATCATTCCTACTGGTACAGCCAATGGATTTCAAACATATGGCTATTCTTTAAACGTTGATTATTTGCCCACCCGGCATGTGGTGCTTCGTGTCGAAGGTCGAGGCCTCATGAGCAAAGACCACATCTTTACATCAGATGGTCAACCCAGCAATCAGAATTACTTTATAACCACTTCAATCGCCATGACTTTTTAAATGACTGAAAAAGAAACACATGTTCAGCACTTTCTCGATCTTATTCAAAAGTCGCGAAAAGGAAAGTTTAAAATTTATATCGGCATGAGTGCTGGTGTGGGAAAAACGTTTCGTATGCTTCAAGAGGCTCATGCACTTTTAAAAAGTGGAGTGGATGTAAAAATTGGTTTTATAGAAACCCATAACCGAGTGGAAACGCATCAGCTACTCGATGGATTGCCAATCATCCCCAGACGAAAGTTGTTTTACAAGGGCAAAGAACTAGAGGAGCTCGATTTACAAGCCATTATCAACCTTCGTCCAGAGATAGTGATTGTAGATGAATTAGCTCATTCGAATATGGAAGGCAGTAAAAATGAAAAGCGCTGGCAGGATGTGGTCGAAATTTTGAATGCAGGGATTAATGTCATTAGTGCGGTCAATATTCAGCATATTGAAAGTCTCAATAATGATATTAAAACGATAACTGGTATTGAAGTACAGGAACGTATTCCAGATAGTGTGTTGCAACTCGCCGATGAGGTGGTGAATATTGATTTAACAGCGGGAGAGCTTGTTACACGCTTGAAAGAAGGCAAAATTTATACGGAGGATAAAATCTCGATTGCTCTTGGGAATTTTTTTACGACAGATAACATTCTGCAGCTACGCGAACTCGCACTAAAAGAAGTAGCCAGTCAGGTAGAGCGTAAAGTTGAAGCAGAAATCCCAAAAGGGGTTGCGATACGTCACGAAAAGTTTTTAGCCTGCATCAGTAGCAACGAAAAAACAGCCAAAAATGTAATCAGAAAGACAGCCCGCTTAGCCAGTTATTATCACAGCAAGTGGACCGTTTTATATGTTCAAACTCCGAGCGAGAGCAGTGATAAAATCCCACTAGATAAACAAAGGTATCTAATCAATAATTTTAAATTGGCGACCGAGTTGGGTGCCGAGATACATCAAATAGAGAATGATAATGTATCGAACACAATTATGGAAGTCGTGGAGCAAAAAAGTATCACCACCCTCTGTATGGGGAAGCCACACTTGAACTTGTTACGGATTATTCTGGCGACGAATACGTTCAATCGCTTGCTAAATAAACTATCGTCTTTGGATATTGATCTTGTAATTTTGAGCTGATGATGTACCTATATGATTCTATTTGATACATTTGTGCCGATCCATTTTGAATACAAGCAAATAAAATGATTTATCAATCTCTTTTCACGCTGATCATCCTGTTACAGCTAACTAGTACAATGGGAGAATCACCAATAACAAGAATTAATCAAGTAAAAAACACCGACATGACTGCTATTTCAGAAATTAAAGCAACAGATAACGTAGTAGGAAAAACCATTTATGATTTTTCCATTAAGAGTCTCGATGGAAAATCATTGATCCGGCTCAGCGATTTTAAGGGAAAGAAACTATTGCTTGTAAACACCGCATCTAAATGTGGATTCACTCCTCAATATGCAGAACTGCAAAAAATGCACGAAACGTATCCAGACAAATTGGTGATTATTGGCTTCCCATGCAACCAGTTCTTTTGGCAGGAGTCTGGAACTGCAGAAGAAATAGCCTCATTTTGTCAAAAGAACTACGGTGTAACCTTCCCGCTAACGGAGAAAATCAGTGTGAAGGGAAAAGACCAACATCCTATTTACCAATGGCTCTGTCGAAAAGAAAACAATGGTGTCGAGGACGTAAAAGTGGGATGGAACTTTGGCAAGTTTTTGATTGATGAGCAAGGCAAATTTATCGCTTACTTCCCATCCAAAGTGAAGCCGATGAGTCCGGAAATTTTGTCGAAAATATAACACGCATGCCTGCAAACATCCCCCCCAATACCGCATCTAGCCCCGCTACTGCTTTCGAGCGCTTAATCACCGTGATGAACACCCTCAGAGAACAATGCCCCTGGGATAAAAAGCAAACCTTAGAAACTCTACGTCATCTGACCATTGAAGAAACATACGAGCTTTCTGATGCTATTTTGGAGGGCGACAAGCAAGAGATTAAAAAGGAATTAGGTGACATCATGCTTCACCTGGTATTTTACGCACGAATCGCATCCGAATCGAATGACTTCACTATTGTGGATGTACTAAATGGGATTTGTGATAAACTCATTCACAGGCACCCGCATATTTATAGTGATGTTCAAGTAGCAGACGAACATGAAGTTAAGCGTAATTGGGAACAGTTGAAGTTGAAAGAAGGCAATGTTTCTGTTTTGGAAGGCGTCCCTTCGTCATTGCCTGCACTCGTCAAGGCTTCTAGAATTCAAGAGAAGGCCCGAGGAGTGGGGTTCGACTGGGAAGAAAAATCTCAAGTATGGGAAAAAGTAGAAGAGGAAATACAAGAATTCAAAAATGAATTTAACGCGACGAAAAATGAAATGATTGATAAGGATAAGGCAGAAAGTGAATTTGGGGATCTCCTATTTTCACTCATTAATTATGCCCGATTCATCGATATCAACCCAGAGAATGCATTGGAAAAAACAAATAAAAAATTCATCAAAAGATTCCAATATTTAGAAAATCAAGCAAAATCAATCGGTAAAAATTTAAAAGACATGACCCTATCGGAGATGGATGCATTTTGGAATGAAGCGAAAAGTATCTGATACTATTTAAAAGTAATTGCTTGAATAGGGGATATTTTGGTAATCAATAAAGAAGGGACTAATAGTACAAAAATGCAGATGAACAAAGTGCCCACATTGAGTAAAAAGATATCCACAAAATGAAATTCAATAGGTACAAAAGAGATGTAATAAGAGGCTTGGTCTAATTTTAATAAGTGAGTGTTCTGTTGTAAAAAGCCTATCCCGAGTCCCAAAATATTGCCCAATAATAGGCCAAGCCCAATTAAATAGCTCGCATTATAAAGAAATATTTTCCTGACCTCCCAATTCGAGCTCCCCATTGCTTTGAGTATTCCAATCATATTGGTGCGCTCTAAAATCATAATCAATAAAGCAGAAATCATGTTGATGATGGCCACTGCAAGCATGAGTGTAAGTATCACTTGTGTGTTTACATCCAGCAAAGACAACCATTGAAAAATAACGGGGAATAATTCTTTAATCGAATAAGATTTAAGATTAAGATCTAAACTATCATAAACCTGATCTGCAATTGCATCTAAACGATCGAAGTTTTTGATGCCGATCTCGTATCCTCCAACCTGATCGTGTTGCCAATTATTTAAACGTCTGATGAGAGCCATATCTCCAATGACATAGACTTTGTCAATCTCCTCGAAGCCTAAGTCAAACATCCCAACAATGGTGAATTTGCGTTTACGCAAGGGCTCCTGAACAAAGTACATCAAAAAATCATCCCCAATTTTTAGTTTTAGTTGATCTGCGGTAAACTTGGAAATCATCATTTCCTTTTGAGATCGAATGCTATCTGAGAAATCAATATTCCTACCTGCTACGAGTACATGCTTAAAATAATCAAAGTGATACGTTTTGTCCACCCCCTTCATCATCACACTCTCTACCTCGTCATGCGTTTTGATGATGCCAGGCTTAGTTGCAAACGGTTGCAGGTAGGATATATCTGGATAACTGCTTATTCTTTTTAAGGTAAGAGGGTCCATAGTGAAGGGCGAAGTTTCATACGACTTATTCAAATCCAGTTTGGCAATTCGGATATCCCCCGCAAAGCCTCTGATTTTTTCGCGAATTTCAGTTTTAAACCCTTTCACAATTCCGACAGCAAGAATCATCACGGCCAAACCAAGTGTAATTCCTAGGATAGCTATTCGAACAATCAATTTAGAGAAATTACGTTCGGATTTAAACGTGATGCGTTTGGCAATAAAAAGAGATAGATTCAAGGGTTAATTGCTTTTTTTCGGCTTTAACAAAGATGCAGATTTTTCGTGCTTTTATTTATTTTTTATGGCACTCAAGGGTCACTTCGCTAAGGGTTTATTCGTTTCATTTTGTTTTTTAAATGGCACCTCAGGAGATCGCTTCGTTAAGGTTCACTGTTGTTTATTTTTTCATTTGTATTAGCTTTTTAATAGCACTCAAGGGCTCGCTACGCTCGGTTTCTTTGGTGTTCAAGAAATCGCTGCGCTTTTTGTCATTACACCCTTTCAAGTTCAAGCCAATAATCTCCAGGTTTACTAGATTTGTACATCCTACAAAATCCCCAAAAAATGATTTATAAGACATCTATTCTAATCAAATCGGCTACTATCGTTAATGAAGGAACTCTTTTCGTTGGTGATGTTTTGATTAAAGATGGCTTCATTGAGCAAATTAGCGGGGAATTAAATATACGAGCAGATGAAGAAATTCGTGCCGAAGGGAAGTGCTTGCTACCTGGCTGTATCGATGATCAAGTACATTTTCGTGAACCTGGATTGACACATAAGGCCAATATCTATACCGAAAGTAGAGCCGCTGCTGCAGGAGGGATCACCTCTTACATGGAAATGCCCAATACCATTCCCAATACGCTCACACAACAACTGCTAGCAGCCAAATACCAAATTGCATCACAAAATTCGCTGACCAATTATTCCTTTTTTATGGGTGCTAGCAATAATAACCTAGACGAAGTATTAAAAACAGATCCCCAACGTGTGTGCGGTATTAAAGTTTTCATGGGATCCTCCACAGGCAATATGCTCGTAGATCAGGCAGATACTTTAGAAAATATTTTCAGAAATGCACCCACCCTCATTGCAACCCATTGCGAAGATGAAGTGACAATAAAAGCTAATTTGGAACATTTCAAATCGATGTATGGCGATCACTTAAAGCCAGAAATGCATCCCCTAATTCGGAATGCAGA
Source organism: uncultured bacterium (assembly GCA_903859135.1). Lineage (GTDB taxonomy): Bacteria > Bacteroidota > Bacteroidia > Sphingobacteriales > Sphingobacteriaceae > Daejeonella. Next base: position 6,101 of record CAIOLR010000376.1, read on the forward strand.
AGCCTGCTATAAATCTTCTTCTTTCGCTATTCAATTGGCCAAAAAACACGATTCTCGATTACATATTTTACATATTTCTTCAGCCATCGAAACCCATTTATTCGATCCTTCCATTCCACTTGCAGAAAAAAAAATAACGTCGGAAGCTTGCATTCATCATCTATATTTTTCGGATGCCGATTATCAAACAAAAGGGAACTGGATCAAGTGGAACCCTGCCATCAAATCGGCACAGGATCGCGATGCAATATTTCAAGCAGTGTTAGATAACCGAATTGATGTGATAGCCACGGATCATGCGCCGCATACCATTGAAGAAAAATCACAATCGTATGCACAAGCTCCTGCTGGCGGACCATTGGTGCAGCATGCTCTCATTGCCATGCTTGATTTTTATCATCAGGGAAAAATTAGTTTAGAAAAAATTGTAGAAAAAATGGCACACAACCCAGCCATTTGCTTTCAGGTCAACAAGAGAGGTTTTATTCGCGAAGGATACTGGGCTGATTTGGTATTGGTTGATCTTCACAAGCCTCAACGAATAACGCGAGAAAACGTACTATCCAAATGTGGCTGGAGCCCCTTCGAAGGGCATTCATTTAAATCGTCAGTAACACACACATTCGTTTCGGGTAATTTAGTCTGGGAAAATGGTGCTTTTTATGATTCAAGTGCGGGCCAGCGATTACAATTTGATCGATAAAAAGCCTCATACTGGCTCTATCTATTTATCCTTCCACTTTTCCCATTGTTCACTAAAAGATTTTGCTGCAACCCTGGGCAGCTTGCGATAAGTACCCCAGCTTTTTTTAAAAAAAATGGCTAACAAAATATTTTTCCATCCCCCGCCAAACATATCCATCAACCCTCGTGTCATCATTCCCTTGGTCCATGCACTCCATCCCACCTTTTCTACCTTCGAATAATACCCCTCTTGAACAGCGTCACGACGATTGACCAAGAGCATTTTGTGAATATCAATCTTCACCGGACAAACTTCGGTACACTTCCCACACAAACTAGAAGCATAGCTTAAATGCTTAAACTCCTCCATCCCTTTCATATGTGGGGTGATCATGGATCCTATCGGACCACTATAGGTTGTTTGATAGCTATGTCCACCTATATTTTGGTAAACGGGACAAGCATTCAAACAGGCACCACACCGTATACAATATAATCCTTGACGCTGCTCTTTTTTTGCTAACAAATTGGTGCGACCATTATCCAGCAGAATCACATACATTTCTTCTGGCCCATCGGTTTCATCCTTTTGACGAGGACCACCCAAAATGGTATTATAAACGGTCAGATTCTGACCTGTACCATGACTAGAAAGCAATGGCCAAAACAAATCCAAATCAGCCATGGAAGGAATAATCTTCTCAACACCAATCACAGCAATATGGATTTTAGGAAATGTAGTTGTCAAGCGTGCATTTCCTTCATTTTCCGTGAGGGCAATACTACCCGTATCAGCAACAATAAAATTTCCTCCAGTAATGCCTACATCTGCGCTCAAATATTTACTACGCAGTAGTTCTCGTGCTTTCAGAGTCAACTGCTCTGGCGTTGCGTCAATAGGCGTACCAAAACGTTCGTGAAACAGTTTGGCAATGTCCTCTTTGCTCAGGTGCATCGCAGGAGTCACAATATGATATGGTTTTTGACCCAATAATTGCACAATGTATTCGCCAAGATCACTTTCCAAAGTCTCAATTTGATGGTGCTCTAGAAACTCATTCAGCTGGATTTCTTCGGTCACCATCGACTTGGATTTGATGACTGTTTTCGCACCCGCATTCTGAATAATCTTTAATATCTCGTTGTTCGCCTCATCTTGATCATTCGCCCAAATCACTTTACCCCCTTTGCGCTGAAAGTTAGCTTCAAACTCAGGCAAAAGTTTGTCTAAATTTTCCATAACTTTCCACTTCACAACATGTGCTTTTCTTTTGGAATTTTCAAGATTAGAAAATTTGGATAAACCCCGATCCACCGCTGCATCGTACTTGCCAATATTAAAATTAATGATACGGCGATGGTCCCGATCGAAGGACTTTGTACGAGCGCTATCTGAAAAATCTGCTGCAAATCTGGTCATTAGGCGAATTTAACTATTATTTCACACAAAAAGAATTGGACAACAAGGGTAGCAAGCTACGTTTGACCCAACGAGGAGTAAGACCAGAATGCAAAAAAACAAGGCTTTTTCGATATGTTTGTAATTGTTTTTCACCAAAAACATTTAAAGGCAATTAATTATTCATGCTGGGCAGACTCCACGAAATTAAAAAACCAATAGATACCGAGCTGCGTATTTTTGAAGAAAGGTTTCGGGCGTCTATGAAAAGTGCAGTTCCATTACTGGATCGCATCACCCATTATATTATTAAACGCAAAGGAAAACAAATACGCCCCATGTTTGTTTTCTTTTCGGCCAGTTTGTGCGGCGGAATTACCGAAGCCACTTATCGAGGTGCCACCCTAGTAGAGCTCCTACACACAGCAACCCTCGTACATGATGATGTTGTGGATAATTCGTTCGAACGGCGCGGTTTTTTTTCTATTAATGCATTGTGGAAAAACAAGATTGCGGTATTGATTGGAGATTTTTTACTGTCGAAGGGATTGCTTTTATCAGTAAAAAATAAAGATTTTGATTTATTAAAAATTGTTTCCGAGGCTGTGGAACAGATGAGTGAGGGGGAATTGTTACAAATTGAAAAAGCCCGACGACTTGATATTGATGAAAAAATTTATTTCGATGTAATCCGACAAAAAACAGCTTCTTTGATTGCCTCCTGCTGTGCTTGTGGCGCTACTTCAGCAGGGGCTGATGATGCTACTGTCGAAAAAATGCGACAATTTGGAGAAAAAATAGGAATTGCATTCCAGATAAAAGATGATGTATTTGACTTCGGGACCGATGATGTGGGCAAACCTTTGGGTATCGATATCAAAGAAAAGAAAATTACACTGCCTTTGATTTACGCACTCAATAAAGCATCCTATTTAGAAAAAAAGCGAATCATTAATCTGGTAAAAAATCATAATGACGAACCCAGTAAAATTGCAGAAATAATCCGGTTTGTACACTCGAAAGGGGGGATATCCTATGCAGAACAAAAAATGCAGACCTACCAACGTGAAGCTTTCGATATACTAAATCAATTCCCCGACCATCATGCACGTACAGCCCTCGAGCAGCTCGTGCGTTTTACCACCGAACGCAAAGAATAAACATGGCAAACGAGTATTTATTTTTTGGGAGTTTCCTCCTATTCGTCATTTTGATGTTGTCCATTGATATTGGAATTTTCAATAAAAAAGATCACGCTGTAAGCTTTAAAGAAGCTGCAATCATGAGCTTTATTTGGGTATCATTTGCCATGGGCTTCTACTTTTTTTTATTGAGCGAAGGACAATTATTACATGGTATTCAGATCGAGGAACAACTATTTCAGATCACCCAAAAAAACCAGCATAACATCAATCTGATCCCCAATAACTTCGCAGCAAATCTGAGTGCTTACAAACAAAATTTAGCGCTTGAATTCCTTACGGGATATATTATTGAATATGCCTTATCTGTAGACAATATTTTTGTCATGGTACTTATTTTCACTGCATATGGTGTCAATGAAAAATATTATCACCGTGTTTTATTTTGGGGGATCGTCGGGGCTGTGCTCATGCGCTTCTTATTTATATTTCTTGGAGCCACACTAATCACAAAATTTGCTTGGATACTGTATCTCTTTGGCTCATTCCTGATCTACACAGGCATCATGATATTTGTGAATAAAGATGCAGACGAAAAAATTGACCCCAACAATCATTTTATTGTAAAATTAGCTTCCAAGTATTTCTCCGTACTTCCAGATTTTGCTGGGAACCAATTTTTCGTCAGAAAAAATGGAAAAATACTGATCACTACCCTATTTTTAGTTTTATTAATCGTCGAATTTACAGACCTTATTTTCGCACTAGATTCTATTCCAGCAATTTTTGCGGTAACAAAAGACCCATACATCGTCTTTTTTTCTAATATTTTTGCGATTCTAGGATTACGATCTATGTTCTTTTTACTCGTGAACATCATCCATAAATTCCACTATTTAAAATTTGGACTTGCTTTTTTACTGATATTTATTGGGATTAAAATGCTCTTTCACGATTGGCTTACCTTAATAGGCTTCACAATTATGCATTCCCTATTTGTGATACTAATGATTTTAACCACTAGCATCATCGCTTCTTTAATTTTTCATCCAAAAATTAAACAGTAGAGTTGCAGCCTCCTATTCTAGGAGCTAAAGTGGGTACACATCTTGAATCGCATAAACAGGTTGCTCAACTGGAGCTATGCTATTATTTTCTACCAATGAAAAGCCTCACCAGGTCCAAAATTTTCATTCACCACGAAATTAAGTGACCCAGCTAGGTCTACTGTTAGTAGCAATGAGTATTCGCATTTAGAGCCACATAGAAGCGACTAATTAGTCGGTCCTCAAAAAGTGATTTTTAATTTTTGGGGATAAAAAAAAGTGCAGGCAG
>CAIOLR010000377.1 GCA_903859135.1 uncultured bacterium
CAGCTGAATGGTTTGTGAACGGTACCGATGTATGAAAACATGTCTATATATGTATCAAAGTAAATAAATTTGCTGTTAAAAATGACTAAACAACCAAGGCAGAATGAAAATATACTGTTTTGACGTCATGATGGTTTTAATTGGTCCATCCAATTTATGTGTACCCAATGCTATACTATTGACATATATCATATGAACGCATGTATACCCACCTAGGTAACATGCAATCGTCTCTCGTATAATAAATTGATTTGATTTTAACGTAGGTATTGGCATCAAAAGTTTTGGATAAATTCACCTTACATTACCTATGGCTTAAAAAGTTATGGCAACCATTTTCGAAAAATAGTCTTTTGAGGCATTTGCATTTGTAGGTAGGAACGGGACAAACCCGGATGGGTCACCTTTTGCTACTATGATATCCAAAGAAAGGATTTTTCATTCAAATGAAATTTTCATTGAAAGTAAATCTCAGAAGTAACGCGCTATGGTGCAATCGGACCAATCCCACATCGGAGGATGTTTGCCGACTTTCTGTGTGGGACCCTTCGTCTTCGGGACGTTGATGTCGGTGGAAACCATTGGAGGGATTCGAAGAGGTCTGTGGACACCGATAAAGAGGAAAAAACCCGGTCTGTAAAACAATGTAACGAGAGGGCGGGACAACGTAGGAGGGGGTGGACGAGAAAGGACCAAAATGGTTTAAGAGCCACAAGGAAGCCGACCGACCGACCTACCTACCTACCGTCGCCTCATTCCTTGAACTTTCAAAGTGTCCAGTGAGTGGCTTCGTTTAACTTTTTCCCTCTCTCTCTTTCTTTCTCTATTTCTGTCTCACCGTTGCCCACCACGGACTGCAAACTGACTCAGTATTGTTTCTGGGGAACTGATCGACCGATCGATAATGAGCAAAATTAACTCCGGTGAACTAAAATAGGTAACAATATGGACTAATTAACTTCCCCCAAATGAAAGAAATACAGTTTTCTTCAATGTAGCTTTGAGCCAAAGAGGCATTAAAGTAGAAAACGTGAATTGCAAACGTAACGTGTGGGTATTGCCGCGTTGTCATACTTAACGCGCGTTAAATTTGTCGATTAAACTCGGAAAGCCGTTGCGCTATAAAACAAATAATTTTGCCCACAATTTGTTGGTTGCGTTCTCTTGTAGCAAGCCTTACATACCTAAGCCAATTTAATTCCGACCTTCCTTTAGCCCAAACAAATGTATTAGATATTTTGATCTTCTGTCGTGGGTAGAACTTGCCCACCGCCACCCCATCCACAAAAGTGGCTTTCTTTTATGAGATGAGATGGTCAGCACAGACCTTTTAACACCGCTTCTAATGACACAAAAGCTGAATTAAAAAAACAAATGAAGGGTAGATAGTTAAATGTATAGTCGCAGAGCGGACTGAGGCATTTTTCATCTGAGCCACCCCGGGTTCAATGCCCAGTGGCCAAAAAGTTTTCGTCAGAAAAACTGAAATAGGAACCAAACAGAGAAAATTATCAAAGCTTAGAAAGTAGTTAAAAGATGAAAATTTTCAACAGTGTGCCACAAAAGCAAACGTATAATATATTTAGGTGGTGTTCACACGGTGTTAATTTTGAATTGATTCATATGGAAAAGATTAACGCAAAAAGGCCAGTCCGTATAGTAAACGACCACTTAAATATCACATTCTTGCAATTTTGATGCTTTCAATTGCTTAATTTGATAAACAGTAAACGATACGAAACATTTTAAAACTTTTTATTCAGGATGGCATCGTATTGATTATCACATCAATAACAGTATCATTATTAAAGGCCGACGACGACGTGCAGGAAATAGCTGAAACACGATTTATATTATCACCCTGCAGCAGCAGCGG
>CAIOLR010000378.1 GCA_903859135.1 uncultured bacterium
AAGAGGTATAACAATCAATACAGCTCATGTTGAGTATTCAACCGCAACTCGTCACTACGCCCACGTTGACTGTCCAGGTCACGCGGATTACGTTAAAAACATGGTAACGGGTGCTGCTCAGATGGATGGCGCTATTTTGGTGGTTGCTGCTACAGATGGTCCAATGCCTCAAACTCGTGAGCACATTTTATTGGCTCGTCAGGTAGGTGTTCCCTCTCTTGTTGTGTTTATGAACAAAGTGGATATGGTGGATGATCCTGAATTACTAGAATTAGTAGAGATGGAAATCCGTGAGTTATTATCATTCTACGAGTATCCAGGAAATGATATTCCTGTAATTCAAGGTTCAGCTCTAGGAGGATTGAATGGAGATGAAAAATGGGTTGAAAAAATCATGGAATTGATGAATGCGGTAGATACATACATTCCAATTCCTCCTCGTTTGACAGAGCTTCCTTTCTTAATGCCTGTGGAAGATGTATTCTCAATTACAGGTCGTGGTACTGTTGCCACTGGTCGTATTGAGCGTGGTGTGATCAACTCTGGTGAGCCTGTAGAGATATTGGGTATGGGAGCTGAGAACTTGAAATCTACGGTTACAGGTGTTGAGATGTTCCGCAAAATTCTTGATCGTGGAGAAGCTGGAGATAACGTAGGTTTATTATTACGTGGTATTGAGAAAACAGATATCCGTCGTGGTATGGTTATTTGCAAACCAGGTTCCGTGACTCCACACACAGATTTCAAAGCAGAAATTTATGTGCTATCAAAAACTGAAGGAGGTCGTCACACTCCATTCTTTAATAAATATCGTCCACAGTTTTATTTCCGTACGACAGATGTAACTGGAGAGATCACTTTGGCAGAAGGTGTAGAGATGGTTATGCCAGGAGATAACGTGACCATTACAGTAAAATTGATCAACGCGATCGCAATGGAAAAAGGCTTGCGTTTTGCTATTCGTGAAGGTGGTAGAACAGTAGGTGCTGGTCAAGTAACAGAAATTCTAAAATAGAGTTTCAATAAAAAGGTTAATTGGATAACATAAGCTCATATTTTTGGGCTTATGTTTTCTTATAAATGGATAATTAGGTTGATTAAATATCAGTCTAGTAATGAAAGTATTGGTAGAATACACGGGAATAGTTCAATGGTAGAATAGAGGTCTCCAAAACCTTTGATCAGGGTTCGAATCCTTGTTCCCGTGCTTACGCTAAACATATGGCCAAAGTAGTTGAGTTTTTAAAAGAATCGTACGTCGAAATGACAGAGAAGGTCACATGGCCTACTTGGTTAGAATTGCAAAATTCGGCCGTGATTGTGTTGGTCGCATCCATCATTATTGCTTTGTTGATCTTGGCTATGGACCAATCTGCAGGTGAAGCCTTGAAATTGTTTTATAAATCTTTTGCATAATTGAGGGTACAAATGGCTGAACAATTAAAGTGGTATGTGGTAAGGGCTGTTAGTGGGAAAGAAAAAAAAGTTAAACAGTATCTAGAGGCAGAGATAAACCGCTTAGGTATCTCCCATTTGGTCCCTCAAGTATTGATTCCGATGGAAAAATACTATCAAATGCGTGATGGTAAAAAAATTGCGAAAGAGCGTAATTTTTATCCTGGATACGTACTTGTAGAAGCTGCTTTAGATGGGGAATTAGAACATATTATTAAAAATATTAATAGTGTTATTGGATTTCTAGGTGATAAAAGTGGGAATGCAGTTCCAATGCGTCCAGCCGAGGTAAATCGAATTCTAGGTAAGGTAGATGAAATGACGGTGCAAGCAGAGGCCATGAGTACATCCTACTATGTGGGAGAGAATATAAAGGTGATGGATGGGCCATTTAATGGGTTCACTGGTGTGATTGAAGAAATTAATGAAGAAAAGAAAAAACTGAAGGTTATGGTGAAAATCTTTGGCAGAAGAACACCTCTTGAGTTAAACTATATGCAAGTTGAAAAAGAGTAATCGTATATCATAATACTCAGTATGATAAACAAATAAAAATCTTAAATGTTACTTAGCTTCCACTATTAACATTGATCAATAAATAAACAAGCGAAATGGCAAAAGAAGTCGGTGCGTTAGTAAAATTACAGATTAAGGGTGGCGCTGCCAATCCTTCACCTCCTGTTGGACCTGCATTGGGTGCCAAGGGTGTGAATATCATGGAATTTTGCAAACAGTTTAACGCCCGTACGCAGGACAAGGCCGGGAAATTGATTCCTGT